>CAZEFU010000394.1:0-2093 GCA_964511515.1 uncultured Wenzhouxiangellaceae bacterium | reverse complement strand
CCGTAGATTTCCAAAGCGGGCTGTTAACCCTGATAACTCAGGCTTTTGATAGCAGTGGCCAGCCAGAATGGTTATTAGGTACCGCCCCTTTAACAGCAGGCATAAGCAGCACCCAGTTAATCAGATTCGTAAATGGGCAAACCCTTAGTGGCAGCTATACACCACCGCTGATTGACCATACCAGAAATTCCATCCATGTCCGTTTCCTCTCTGCCAGCCGGGCATCAGTCTGGTTGGAGACTCGTCAGGGTGAGTCCCTTGATCAAGCAATAAAGCTGCGTCAGTTAAGCATGGTGAAATATTTTATGGACCCGCCAGTACTAGATAGACTGCTTATTGGCCGATGGTTATTGGTAGCTGAAGACTCACCAAATTACTCAGCGCGTACACAGCAATTTCGTGTCCATACAATCCAGACTGATGGCAACAAAGTTAGTCTGCATCAAACCGATGGCAGCAAGATTGGTAGTTGTTTATTACGCTTAACAAACACCGATAGCCCGCCAATTAGCTGTGAAATTCACACTCAGCCAGACAGTAACCCTGAAAGTTGGACCTTCAGTAGCTTTTCATTGGAAAGAATGCGTGGCAGAAACCAGGATAACGGGCGTGTCACCGCTTTTAAAATAAGCAGGCGCTAATAAATCAGATGCAGCTTACCGGCTTAGGTAGGCCAGCCAGCAAGCTTGCTTGTTTGCCGGGACCATCTGGAAAAAGTTTATACAAATAGCGAGAGTTAGCTTTCTCTGTACCTAGTTGCTCGCCGACAAGCTTAACTAGTGCTCGCATTGGCGGAGAATCATCGTAACGAGCATAATAAGCTCGCACCAATTCAATTACTTGCCAATGAGCACCCTCAAGTACCAAACCTTCTCGGGTAGCAATAAAATCCGCAAACTCACGACTCCAGGTATTGGCATCACGTAAATAACCATCACCATCTATCTGGTATTCCTTGCCTTCCAAAATTAAAGTTTCTGCTGCATCAGACATCAATAATTTTCCCTTGAAGTACCAGCTCTGGTAATATCTCAACTGCGGGACGGGTGCCGAGTATATTTACATCTTGCTCTCCAAGACCCTTCGATATTGCAATAAAACGTATCTTTTGCTCCAGTTCTGGCAACATTCTCCAGCGTCGCCAGCTAACTTCCTCTAACAGATGGTTAATACCCTCAGGATAAAAAACCACTGTTACCGATATATCCAACGCCAGTAATACTAATATTTGGTCAATTTGTTCCCGCAGTAACTTGGGGTCAACCAGTGGCCTTCTTACTCGGCAACTAACACTATCTTCAGTCGCTATTATCTGATCGGCCCATTGGGTCAGGCTAGAGATTTCGAATACTGTTTGCTGTAAATATGCCTGTGGCAGTCGTCGTTGGCAGGCTGCTTGGCAAGCTCTAAGCTTAACCCCAGATGCAACCAGTCTTGTCCAAGCTGTGTAAATATCGTCTTTCGCAGCGTTATTTACTTGAGGTGGCAGCACATGCTTTACCGCATCGCTAAAAAACCACACCGTCAAATCCACCGGCCCTGCTGCCAGCATTTCGTGGCACAACTGTTGCAGCTGCAACGCTGCGGCTGCATCATTTGGACCTGTGAACAGGTTAATTACATTGGGATTAACATTTTTCATATGGAACTTGTTATACAATATGTGTCTTACTTAAGAGGAATATGAAGTCTTGTTTAAAGTATGAAGCCGATTAAGCAATCAAGCAACTTTCTACAGAAAATCTACCTGTTTATTTTCATTCTGGTAGTGGCGCAGGCAAGTATTGCCCAATCGAGTAGCAATACTAACCGACTACGCCTACCAGATATTGGCGCTTCAGCAGATTCCAGCTTCAGCAAAAAAGAGGCGCGAGATTATTCTCAAGCTTTAATCAGGCAGTTGCGATCGTTGAATTACTTGGTCGAAGACCCACTGATAAATGCTTATTTTTCGGATATGGGGTACCGGTTGGTATCAAACTCTGACCGTCCTGATATGGAATTCACCTTTATAGTTATTAAAAGCCAGGTACTCAATGCGTTTGCAGCTCCTGGTGGAGTAATCGCATTGCATACTGGTCTGATAACATCAG
>CAZEFU010000393.1:0-2117 GCA_964511515.1 uncultured Wenzhouxiangellaceae bacterium | reverse complement strand
TAGGCGCTGATATTATGCGTCTATGGGTTGCATCATCCGATTATTCACGTGAAATTACAGTATCTGATGAAATTCTAAAACGCTCAGCAGATGCTTATCGTCGTATTAGAAATACAGCACGTTATTTATTATCCAACACCAATGATTTTAACCCATCAACGGATATCGTCGCCCCCGAGGATATGCTGGCATTAGATCGCTGGGCAATGGATAAAACCGCAAAATCACAAGCAATAATTGTAAAAGCCTATGAGGAAATGCAATTCCATTTGGTATATCAGGAACTTCTAAAATTCTGTTCGATTGATATGGGTAGTTTGTATTTAGATATTACTAAAGATCGCCAATATACCATGCCAGCAAACTCATTGGCTAGGCGCTCAGCACAAACTGCAGCACACCATATTTTGCAAGCTTTAGTGCGCTGGATGTACCCAATTCTTAGTTTCACCAGTGAAGAAATCTGGAACTCTATTTACGAAAGCCAAACAAAGCCTGTTGATTACGTTTTACTAACTGAGTGGTATGACGAGTTATTTGAGCTAAGTGATAACGAAGCCTTGAGCGAATCTGACTGGTCAAATATATTTGCAGTACGAGTTGCTGTCAGCAAACAGTTAGAGCAATTACGCAAAGACGGCTCTATCGGCTCATCACTAAATTCAGAAGTAACGGTTTATGCATCAGGCGATACCTTTGAAGCACTTAATAAACTTGATGAGGAACTACGTTTCGTTCTGATTACATCAGGTGCAACCGTTGAGAATACCGATAGTCAACCCGCAGATTCTGTCGAAGCTGAAGGCCTTAGTGGCACTTGGTTAAAAGTAACAGCCTCAGATAAAGAAAAATGTGTGCGCTGTTGGCACCATCAAGATTCTGTAGGTAGCAATAAGAATCACCCAGAACTTTGTGGGCGTTGTGTAGAAAACGTCGATGGTGAAGGTGAGGCGCGCCAGTATGCTTAAATACCTTTGGATCACCTTTGTTGTAATTTTTATAGATCAAATTACAAAATGGATGGCAGAGGCAAATCTGGAACTGGGAAAAGATGTTTATGAAGTTATCCCCCATTTAAACTTTGCGCTTGCATACAATTACGGTGCCGCCTTTAGTTTTCTAGGTGACCAAGGGGGCTGGCAACGTTGGTTTTTTGTTGCGCTAGCAGCATTGGTTAGTATTGCCATCCTTGTATGGATTTACAAACTCAAGAAAACAGACACATGGATGGCGATCGCTTTATCATTAGTTTTAGGTGGCGCGGTTGGCAACTTAATTGATCGATTGCTGCATGGCCGAGTCATAGATTTTATCGATGTTTATGCAGATTGGGATGTATTCTTTTTACAGAATGGCCACTTTGCAACTTTTAATGTCGCCGATATTGCTATTAATATTGGTGCCGTCATTCTAATTTCCATGAGCCTGTTTGCTAAAGAAGAAGAATAAAAATCGGTATGATAAGTTTGTATTTGTAGCTAAAAAGCTTGTTTTTATTAATTTCCACTCGCCATAAACTCAAAAAAAGAATATTAGTAGCGTATATAAGTATTTTTGCATATAATTCCGCACCAATTTAATATGAAAATCTGTTGGAGTTAATATGTCTAATCATGCACCAAAAGTCGATTTAGTATCAAAGCTTATGTTGGTTGTAAGCCTTCTTGCTATTGTAGCGGTTGTATACGTTCTTGTTTCAAGCCTAGTAAATACCATTCAAAGAAATATGACGAAAGGAGAAATTATCCAAACTTCTCATATTACTTCAGCTTCAGATAACTTAAAGCCAATCGGCGTTGCCGCAACATCAGACGCAGCACCAGCTGCTCCAGTAGCGGCAAGATCTGGTAAAGAAGTTTACACTGCAGTATGTGGTGTTTGTCATGCGACTGGCATTGCAGAATCACCAAAGCTTGGTGATAAAGCTGCTTGGGAGCCTAGAGTTGCCACAGGTCTTGATGCTTTAATGACTACAGCCATCAACGGTAAAGGCGCAATGCCTGCTCGTGGTGGTAATCCTGCTGTAACAGATGAAGAGTTAAAAGCAACTATTCTTTATATGACAAAAGAAGCTGGATTTGATTTAGGTGGAGCGGCACCAGCAGAAAGTAAAGCAG
>CAZEFU010000392.1:0-2121 GCA_964511515.1 uncultured Wenzhouxiangellaceae bacterium | reverse complement strand
TATTAATCTGTGTTTCCACCAGTAAATCGGGGATTCCGTCACGCTGTTGCCATTCTCCAATGGCAATATCTGCTACCTCGCCTGTCATTTGGCGCTCAAAGCCCTTTGCGAAAGCTCCGTGCCCTGTACCTGTTACAAAATTTAGACTACTCGAACCTTCTGTCATAAGCACTAAATCTAAATTTCCATCTGCATTAAAATCGCCTGCAAGCATCCTGTCTGGTAAAAAATCCAGTGTCTGCACCTTCTCTGGGGCTGTAAACCAATTGCTTACAGCCTCAGATTTGTTTGCAGCAAGATCAGTTCTGGGCTGATAAATGCTAGTGCTCAAGCCGCGTAATAACAGCAAACTTCCGCTTTCTTGCTGGGCATAGCCTACAAGAAGGTCCGTTATTCCATCACCATCAAAGTCACCACTTGCCATAGAGACCGGGTCTCCGAGCTCTGTTGGTAGTGGCAAGCTAAGTCGAACTAATTTAGTTCTAGCCGGGGCAGGTAATGGTTTATCCAGCATTTCACCTAGCGTTGTGCGCAGCGATTTAGCCATTACCGGTTGGCTTGCAATTATGTAACTAAAAACGAATAAAACCCCCAGTAACAGTAACCTGCGAGTAGTAAGAGTAGAAATATTCTGTCCGCAAGAGAGCCTTACAACAGCCATGCGTAGTTTGAGAGCGTCCATTGCTCCTCCTTTGTATCATCCATATATGCGGCCGTTAGTTAATGTATAACTAAGTCCTTCTTTGCTTTTTAAATCACGACCACAAAGTAATTAATCATCCTTCGTTAACCCTTATACTAGTGTATCTGGCAACGACAAACAATAGCCTAAGTTCCGATAAATACTTATCCGAGAACTGTTGTATGTTATTGTTTGAATTATATTTATATATTTATCTATTACAATATATGTACACTAAAAGGAGTCTCAACATGATTAAATCAATACATAAATTTATAGTTTGTATTCTTTTCTTATTAGTATCTTTATCACTAGCTGCCAAACCTGAATCTACATTTGACCGAGTTACTTTCAGTGTCACAGTAGTGGAAGAGGTTCGCTCAGATACAATAATTGGGAATTTGGGGATTAGCGTACAGGGCAAAGATACTAGTGCAATGGCGGGGAAAATAAATAGCACCATTCGTGCAGCTCTAGATAGCATAAAGAAGTTTAGCGCGATTGAAGCTGAAACCCTGAACTACCAGACCCAGCCAGTTTATGAACAAGGTCGCCAGAGTGGTCTATGGAAAGTTAGTCAATCTATTCAGATTAAGTCGCGCGACTTTGAGCAATTCAGTAAGGCGGTACATAAGTTGCAACAAAGCCTGAATCTGCTTTCAGTAAATTACCAACTCTCAAGCGCGGTCAGAAGCGCTACAGAAGATAGATTGACAACAAATGCAATTAAAAGATTTTCAGAGCGGGCACAGCAGTTAAGCAATGATTTCGGTTTTAAAGATTACCGTATTGTCAGTGTCAACCTAGGCGGCAGCCCACGCTACACTAGCCGTCCTGTTGAAACAGCCATGCGCATGGAAATGGACTTAAGTGCACCACCGCCAGTATTCCAGGCAGGCAAGCAACAGGTAAATATAAACATAAATGGCACTATTGAAATGTTGCGCTGACGCTCACGCTTAACAAAGGTTTATAATATGGCGGCTCTTAATCTTGCAGGACAAAATTAAATGACCAGTACAATGCGTGCACTAAGCAAGCAAAAAGCGGCTCCGGGGCTATGGATGACCGCTGTACCTATCCCCACACCAACTACTAACGAGGTGCTGATAAAGGTTGAAAAAACCTCAATCTGCGGTACCGACTTACATATTTACAAGTGGGATGCATGGTCTCAACGCACCATCAAAACACCGCTGGTAATCGGGCATGAGTTTGTTGGCAGTATTGTTGCCCTCGGTGATGGTGTGCATGGCTACGATATTGGCCAACGCGTTTCTGCTGAAGGCCATATCAATTGTGAGATTTGTAGAAATTGCCGCGCAGGTAAACGGCATTTATGCCCTAATACTGTGGGTATTGGAGTTAATCGCGATGGTGCTTTTGCTGAATATATCGTGGTACCACAACGAAACTTATGGGCCATTGAAGATTCCATT
>CAZEFU010000391.1:0-2127 GCA_964511515.1 uncultured Wenzhouxiangellaceae bacterium | reverse complement strand
CCACCATCAAGCGAATCAATGGCCGGATAACACGCGTAATAGCCGCAGTAAAGCGGCTTACATTTGGATGCTTATTGTTATTGCTTGCCCGTTCTGGTTCTGGCACTTTCCATTTCCTCATATAACATGAACAAAATTCACGAGCCTGAAAACATCCGCGCATCAGGTTCGCGTAAAAATCAGCTGCTGCCCATCCATGAGCAGCAGCCGAGGGGAGCGGGGTATGTTAGGGAGCATAACCCCTGCCGGTCATCCTAACCGGCGTATTCGGAATGGAAAAGAGAAATCCTTATCTCTGGGAGAGCCATTCCAGAATCTCGTATTTGTTTTACCAGTTTTGCCTCAAACTCTAATATTTCAAGACAATACTTTCAGTAATCGTTGTTTATCACCTATTTAAATTAATGCCTGGTAGCGCATTTCTCGCTGCTAACCAGAAAACTAGTAAAAGCTTGATCATCTAGTTCCGCTATTATGCGGTCGAAGTCTGGTTCATCAATATTGACTTCTGAATCTGATCCTTCAGCCAAGTCTTCATCTTTGGCCAGAGTTATTGCATACGGTCCTCGGGTGTGGCCGAGATGTAGTAAGCACCAATCTTCAGCACTCTGGTAGTCGTTTGCTTCGGTTATGGCAACGCCATTTTTATAGTGAATTACCCAGTACATAATGTTTATCCTATTACTTTTAGCCCTAAATGTCTATAGCCAAAAGTGTCTTTAGCCAAAAGTGTCTTTAGCCAAAAGTGTCTTTAGCCAAAAGTGTCTTTAGCCATTTGTGTCTAAATATACATCATTTGATTTTTTTGTCAACTTAATTATTTAATTAATTTACAAATAAATCAGGATTTGACAGGATCATTAGTACTATATGCTGAATAAACAGCTATATACACCTATAAAACAGATATTATGGAAAACGAATGTATTTACCAGAATTAGAAATTTAACTCACATACTGATAACTCACGGATGTTTCAAAGTAGCGCAGAACTGCCAGATTTAGGCGTTTTTGTTGTGATATCCGCATTTATTGCAGGTTTGTAGCTGAGGGTCAGCGTTATACATTGCGAAAACTTCGGGTAATTGTGTCTCAATGTTTTCCAGAGTGAAGTACTGCTCATAGAGTTTATGCCGACACTCCTGGCAGTACCACATCAATCCATCTTGCTCGTGCGCCAGACGTTTGCGCTCAACTACCAAACCTACTGTATCGGTAAAGCGTTGCGGTGAATGCGGCACTTTAGGCGGCAACATGAAAATTTCGCCTTCTTGTATATAAATATCTTCGCTGTGATTACCGTTTTCCGTTTCATGCATGATGCGCAGCAGCATTTTGCCTTCTATTTGATAAAAGAACTCTGCACCTTCATCGTAGTGGAAGTCTGTGCGCTGATTAGGGCCGCCAACAACCATAACAATGAATTCCGCATCTTGCCAGATTACTTTATTGCACACCGGTGGCTTTAACTGCTCACGGTGATCTTCTATCCATTGTTTGAAATTAATCGGTGGCAATAAATTTATCATCGGTTTTCTTTAGCTCGCATATTTTATCAAGGATCCGGAGTTTGCACTGTAGCTGGCGAAACAGCTTGCTTGATCGTTCGAAAAAGCATAGCGATAGCTATGGCTTGAGAGGGATCGAGTAAAATGTGAAGGCAGATCCAGGGCAAAACCGGATAGGACAGACTGTAGCCATAAGCAAACCCGCTCAACAGACCCAAGCTCTTTAATACACATTAAATTTTTCATTATAAGGTCAGCCTTGGTGAAATATGCGGGTTAATGCTGGCTATACATTTAAGTTCAATCGCAATCTCGGTCGGCAAGGCTGTTACTTCAACAGTGGTACGGGTGGGTTGTGCGCTGCTAAAGTAATCACTATACAAACGATTAAAGCAGGCAAAATCATTCTTCATGTCTGTGAGGAATACAGTTACATCAATTAAGCTGTCCCACTCGCTACCAGCGGCCTCCAGTACTGCTTTTACATTGGCAAAGACCGCACGGCACTGGGCTTCAATATCATAGCTTTGTAGCTTGCTGTCCTCGGTATAGACATTACCTGGTACTGAGTTATCTACTGGGCTGCGTGGGCCGACACCAGAAAGAAACAGTAATTCAC
>CAZEFU010000390.1:0-2127 GCA_964511515.1 uncultured Wenzhouxiangellaceae bacterium | reverse complement strand
AATGGCTATCATTCGGCCGGTAGATTTATCAGTACCGACTTTGCTCTTAACTGAGTCTGGAATTTGGCCCATGCCCGGTAATTTATCCATCAGGCTATTCATGCCGCCCATATTTTCCATTTGCATTAACTGCGAGCGAAAATCCTCTAGATCAAAGCGATTGCCTTTCTGCATCTTTTTGGCAAGTTTTTCTGCCTTGCTTTTATCAACCTTAGCCTCGACTTCTTCAATCAAAGAAAGAACATCGCCCATGCCAAGAATTCTGGAAGCTAACCTTTCTGGGTGGAAAGCCTCAAGCGCATCAATCTTTTCACCAACACCCATAAACTTAATAGGTTTGCCGGTAAGTTGCCGTACTGATAAGGCCGCACCACCACGCGCATCACCATCGGTTTTGGTTAAGATTACACCGGTAAGCGGCAAAGCTTCGCCAAAGGCACGCGCAGTATTGGCAGCATCTTGCCCGGTCATGGCATCAACAATAAACAAGGTTTCCACCGGCTTAACTGCCGCATGAATAGCCTTGATCTCCGCCATCATTTCTTCATCAATATGTAAACGACCAGCGGTATCAACCAAGAGCACATCTATAAACTGGCGCCTTGCTTCTGCCAATGCTTCGGTAACAATATCGACAGGTTTACTGGAAGCATCCGAGGGCTGAAATACCACACCCACCTGCGCTGCTAAGGTTTCCAGTTGCTTGATAGCCGCAGGCCGATAAACATCGGCGCTGACTACCATTACTTTTTTGTTTTCTTTTTGCTTTAACAATAATGCTAATTTGGCAGTGGTAGTGGTTTTACCTGCGCCCTGCAAACCAGCCATAAGTACCACAGCTGGCGGGGCAGCACTTAGGTCGAGAGACTCATTGGCAGCTCCCATAACCTTAACCAACTCATCATTTACAACCTTTACTAAGGCTTGGGCTGGAGTCAGGCTCTTTAGAACTTCCTGCCCCATTGCCCGTTCACGCACATCGGCGATAAACTCTTTGATCACCGGCAAGGCAACATCAGCCTCAAGCAAGGCTATGCGCACTTCCCGCAGAGCATCGGCAATATTTGCCTCACTCAGACGGCCTTTGCCACGCAGTTTTTGTAAAGTTGAGGTTAGTCGATCACTAAGGCTTTCAAACATAGACATTCCATATTTAAACAAATATAAATTAAGCCAATTATTATACCCCTAAGCCTGTATTGAAAGTGTGAAATTGAGGCTAAGTTAATTATGCAAATCATTTGGAGTTGTTAGCTGTATATGCCATTATAAGCTGGTGAGTATTATCAACTTCTATCAAAACCCAGCGTGAACGAAATACCAATTAGCACGCTGGGCATTACCCTGTTTATCCTGATTTTGGTATCTGGGTTTTTCTCCAGCTCAGAAACCGGACTAATAGCTTTAAACCGATATCGCCTGCGGCATATGGCCAATCGTGGTAACCGCTCCGCACGCCTGGCGCAAAAACTTTTGCAAAACCCAGATCGGGTGATTGGGCTTATTTTACTGGGTAACAACCTGGTAAATATATCCGCCTCAGCCATTGCCACCATTATTGGTTTGCGCCTGCTTGGTGATAGCGGCCCAATTGTGGCCACCATGATTCTAACGGTGGTGATTCTTATCTTTGCCGAAGTCACACCAAAAACCATGGCGGCTTACCACCCAGAAAAAATCGCATTTCCGGCCTCTTATGTATTGGCACCACTGCTAAAAATATTTTATCCAATAGTTTGGTTGATTAATGGTATCTCACGAATTTTGTTAAGACCTTTCGGCATACAAACCAGTTCCGACCTCTTGCAGCAATTATCCCGCGAGGAACTACGAACCTTGTTGCTCGAAGGCCGCAGCCTGCCAAATGATCATCAGCGCATGCTGATTAATATTTTGGATCTGGAATATGCGACCGTTGAAGATGTACTGATTCCACGCAATGACATTATCGGCCTTGATCTTAGCCAGGACTGGGAAGATATTTTGTACACCCTGACTAATTCTGTGTATACCCGCATGCCAGTTTACCGGGAGAATATGGATAATGTAGTTGGGCTATTGCATGTACGCACGGTTATCTCAAAGCTGATGCGGGCACGGCTTACTTATGATGATTTAATTCGTTCA
>CAZEFU010000389.1:0-2133 GCA_964511515.1 uncultured Wenzhouxiangellaceae bacterium | reverse complement strand
GAGCTCGACCCAGCGGTCTTCGCCATCAGCCTCCAGCACAATGCACGGAGTATTCAAGCCAGAAGGGTGTGGAGTTGCTCGATCTTCTATGGCAGTGATACACCCCGATGTTGGGGCATGTACTGTTGCCCCGGGGGGCTTATCTGGGATAGATAATGCTTCACCTTTTTTTACCAATTGGCCGACTGCAACAATAATTTTCGATTTCTGCCCCAGATGCTGAGTAGCGGGAATGACATATTGAGACGATAAGGGTAAGGCTGGCACCGGTAATGATTTTTGACATGACATGGCCTTGTAGTGCCTGAGCTTCAGTCCACCTGGAAAGCTATGTAAATATGTGCCGATAGGTGCGAGCATCAAGTTAGCCTCGCCTCGGTTGATTCTGTTATTGGGATACTGGCAGCATTCGGCTTGGGCCAGCGCCAGTCTTGCAATTGGACCTTTCCCGCTACCATATCAATGCAATCTACAGGGCAAGGGGGAATGCATAGTTCGCAGCCGGTGCACTCTGCCGCAATTACGGTATGCATTAATTTAGCTGCCCCAAGAATGGCATCTACTGGGCAGGCTTGTATGCATTTAGTACAGCCAATGCAAACGTCTTCGTGAATAATGGCCACTTCTGGCAGATCCTTTTCGATTCCGGCTTCTTCATCAAGAGCTAATATTTCTGTGCCTAGAAGTTCAGCCAGAGATTTTATCCCGGCATCACCCCCTGGTGGGCAGCGATTGATTTGCTCTTCACCTGCAGCAATAGCTACAGCATAAGGGCGGCAACCGGGGTAACCACATTGCCCACATTGGGTTTGTGGTAGCAGTGCTTCAATTTCATCGGCGATTGGGTTGCCTGCCACCCGGAAAGCAATTGCGGCATAGCCAAGAGCCAGACCAAAAACCAGAGCAAGTAAAGTAAGGCTAATAACTGCCACACTCATAAATTTGCCAACCCACTGAAGCCCATAAATGCCAACGCCATCAGGCCAGCGGTAATCAAGCCAATAGCTGGGCCCTGAAAAGGCTTGGGCACATCAGCCATGGCGATTTTTTCACGCATTGCGGTAAATGCAATCAGCACTAAGCCAAAGCCAAGTGCGGCACCAAAGCCATACAGGGCAGATTGCAGTAGATTATGCTGCTCCTGAATGTTTAATAGGGCGACACCTAATACTGCACAGTTGGTGGTGATTAGAGGTAAGAAAATACCCAAAACTCGATAGAGTATGGGGCTGGTTTTATGCATTATCATTTCGGTTAGCTGCACCATCACAGCAATAACCAGGATAAAACTCAGGGTAGATAAATACTCAAGCCCAAACGGCTCCAGCAGCCAGGTGTAGAGCAGGTAGCTACTGGCTGATGCCAATGTCAGCACAAAGCTGGTAGCAATTGCCATGCCAATGGCACCTTCAAGCTTGTTGGAAACGCCCATGAAAGGACACAGGCCGAGGAAGCGAACCAGCACAAAGTTATTTGCTAGTACGGTTGAAACCAGAATGAGCAAGTATTCTGTCATTGAGTGTAGTGCCGGTTAGCGAATCCTCATGCCGGGAGTGGCGTCGTTATCGGGCTTGAGTATGTATATTTCATTGCCGCCTGGTCCTGCCGCCAAAACCATTCCTTCGGACATACCAAAGCGCATTTTTCGGGGTTTTAGGTTGGCCACAACTACTGTTAAACGCCCAACCAATTCTTCAGGTTTATAGGCAGCTTTAATGCCGGCAAATACTTGGCGCTGATGATCGCCTACATCGAGAACCAGCCGCAGTAATTTATCAGCACCCTCAACCGGTTCAGCCTGCAAGATTTTTGCTACTCGCAGATCAACCTTGAGGAAATCATCAATATTTATCTGCTCGCTAAGGGCTTCAATACCTGAATCTACTTGCTTTTTAGGTTTAGTTACCGGTGTTGATTTTAAGTTTTCTTTGGAATCACTTGTCATTTTTTCTACCAAATCGCTATCAACTCTGGTCAACAGAGGTTTGAAGGGGTTTATGCTGGTTGCTAACAACGGAGTATCTATCGCCTGCCAATGATTTAGATCCACAGCCAAAAACTCTGCCGCTTTTGCTGCAGTGGCAGGAATCACTGGCGCTAGCCAGGTCATCAATACCCGAAACATATTCAACC
>CAZEFU010000388.1:0-2137 GCA_964511515.1 uncultured Wenzhouxiangellaceae bacterium | reverse complement strand
AATAATCTTCCAGCAGCCCTCCAGAATCACGAAAACTCTGTCCATCATTCATTACGATAAAATCGAGGGCATGTTGCCACGGGGGACGATGGGTATGGCGACCACTGAAGCCCTGATAAACTACCCATTCCCCCAAAAAGGGCGCATAAACAGGAATACTGTTTGATTGACCACCCCGTGCTCGAGTCAATCGTGACCGTTCCAGAGAAATTTCGGGTAAATCAGGTTTATCCAGCAGTAAATAAGGTGGAGTACTGGCAACACGTTTACTTAATGCCGTTAGAATAGTGAATGTAGTTAGCAAAAAAGGTACTGTCATAACAGGTAAGCCATATACCTGCATATAGGTCTGTGTTGCAGTGGTAATAACTGCTGCAAGCGCTGCTCCTAACATGGCAATTAAAAAACTAGCCCAACCAGGGACCATAAAAACACCACCGAGTGCCATAGCTGTTAGGGTAAAATTAAATCCGGTCCAGTCGGTCACTGTAGAATATGGGAAGCCTGCCAAGCTGTGATAGAGTGAATGACCCACAAAATAACCACTAACTGCCAGTAAAGTTAAGTAGTTGGAGACCATAAGTACTCCTGCAAAAATAAGCAATGCAGGCACAGGATGGGGTATGAAAAAAATTGATCCAAGGGAAATTAAAAAATGATCTGCTTGCTCGAAAAACAAAAGGTCGTCAGGGGTCAATGGCATTAAAAATTGATTGAGCGAACCAAACCCATGAGCAGCAAGCGACACTGTAAAAGCGACCAATACAAAAGGTAAGCTGAGTACTGGCAATCGTTCAAATCGCCATAGTGCATCGGCAATAGCTACGGATAAAAATACAGTTAGAATAGCCGCAAGAAAAATCAGAACTATTAAATGACTATTTAACTTGTAAGTTGCTCCAAGTGTGAGGCCAACCAATAAACTATTGTAGGCATACAATCCGCTCTGAGTATCGGCGAACTGCATAATTCTGGCGGTAATGGTGCCGGTCACTGCGCCCATCAACCCTGCAATCCCGATATTGGGAAACCACAATGTTGCTAGCAAAAAAGTAGCGCCCACACGGGCATCAGAAATAAACAAAATTGCAGTATAACTACGTAACAATCCCTGAATACTTGGTAGTATCCAGTCAAAATTAGAGCATCGAGACCAGACCATTGATAATTTAGCCAAGTTTGAAATTTCCTTTCAGATGCTCGGGCAATACTTCGAGCTGATTCAAAAAAGACAAATCTTCTGCTTTTCGAATAATTGAAACCTGACCATCATCATGCACCATAACGATATTAGGCCGATATTCGATGAACTGTAACCACTGAGTATTGTTATAAGCACCCACTGGGCTGATAACCAACTGATCCCCAACTTGCAATGGAGGAATCATAATACTCTGGCGAACCACATCGATGTTCATACAAAGTGGTCCGTATAGCACTGTATCTTCTGCAAGACCTTCCAATAGTCGAGTAGGCTGAATCCGATGATGATACCAAAATGCAGTAAACAGCAAATTGACCCCCGCATCTAACACTGCGGCAGGTTTCCCATCAGGCAATCGACGGGTAGAAACTACGGAAGAAATTAACACTTCTGCATCGTCTACAATTAATCGCCCACTTTCTACTATTAACGTTGGTTGGGGCTTGTTTTGTGCACGCCGATGAGCCGTTTCTCTTAAAAGAGTGCTACAAATAGCATCGGCATATTGCTCAACGCTCGGTGTGCCCTGCTCTGTGGACATATACATCCCCTGAAGATCGATACGAGAAGCAAAGCCACCACCGATATCAAGACTATCTATGATGCAGCCGGTTTGCTGTTCAACCGTCTCCATAAATTGGCACATAATTTTGACCTGTGCTGAGTAAGCCATAGGTTCAAGGATAAACGTACCAATATGACTGTGTAGACCGCATAATTTCAGCCACTGGCTATTACTAATCCGATGCGCGGCATCAATTGCCTGGCCTGATTCAACGTTAAACCCGAACCGACTCCAGAGTTCAGTATACCCGGTATCGAAATTCAACCGAAGAGTGACTGAAACTTGTTTATCTGCAACATGCGCGACTTCTTCAAGCAAATAGAGTTCGTCCATGTTATCAATATGGATGCGAGCCCCTTCTTTTACAC
>CAZEFU010000387.1:0-2138 GCA_964511515.1 uncultured Wenzhouxiangellaceae bacterium | reverse complement strand
GGTCATGCTTTCACTGCGGGGAATCCAATCCCGAGGGTGCGCCAATCTTCGCGCAACTCGGCGAATCCAGACAAGCGGTTTGTTGCCTCGGCTGCAAAGCGGTAGCTGAATTTATTTCCAGCAGCGGCCTGGATGGTCTGCGGATAGGCGGCAGCGCTACTGCAAATGTACTTCAGGGAAATCTGATTGGAACTGATGTGACTGGCGCAGGGGACCTTGGTAATTCCGGGCATGGGGTCTATCTTGTACAGCAAGTTATTACCCCTGGCAC
This sequence comes from uncultured Wenzhouxiangellaceae bacterium, assembly GCA_964511515.1. GTDB lineage: Bacteria > Pseudomonadota > Gammaproteobacteria > Xanthomonadales > SZUA-36 > SZUA-51. Next base: position 1,867 of record CAZEFU010000387.1, on the reverse strand, counting down.
CCAGGTTGGTGGTGCTGAAGCTGGGGCAGGCAATATTATTGCTTTTAACGGTGGCGATGGTGTTTATTTCGATACCGGTATTGGCACATCTCTAATTCAGGGTAATTCTATTTTCGAAAACGCTGATTTGGCTATTGATTTATGCGCGAACTACAATAGCGCGACCTTTAGTTGTGATGACCTTAACAGCGTTACCGATAATGATGCCGATGATGCAGATACTGGGCCCAATGGCTTGCTTAATTTCCCTGTTCTTACTGTGGCTGAAAGCACCTCAGCTACTGACACCCAGATCACCGGAACTTATACCGGGGCTGCTGATATAAGCCTGGATCTTGAGTTTTTCGCGAACCCAGACTGTGATTCATCCGGCTATGGAGAAGCTAAAACACCACTGGGCATTGCACAGATAACTACGGATGCTAATGGCGCTGCGAATTTCCAGATTGATTTAAACAGCAGCACAACAGCTGGGAACTTTGCTGTTGCCAGCGCTACTGATGCGGCTGGCAATACCTCGGAAATATCCGCATGTGTTGTTATTACTGGGGCAGTTCAAGAGTTGATCTTTATGAGTGGTTTCGAAGGCTGATCCACAGGTTCAATAGATTTACCATAAAAGCTGATTCAGGGGTACTAGCAAAGTGCCCCTGTTTTTTGATATCCAGTTTCAATTAATAGTGCGAAAACTCCGATATCGGAGTATCCTATTTGGTTCTGTTTTTAGAAGAATTGAACAAAGTGACTGGAAAACTTTTTATTAAAACCCACGGCTGCCAGATGAATGAGTATGACTCAGACAAAATGGCCGAAGTGTTGGCGCAATCGCACGACCTGGAACTGACTGAGGATGAGGCCGAGGCCGATGTAATTCTCATCAATACCTGCTCGATTCGGGAAAAGGCTCAAGAGAAAGTTTTTTCTCAACTTGGCCGTTGGCGCAAGATCAAAGAGGGTAAGCCGAATGTGGTAATTGGCGTTGGTGGTTGCGTGGCTTCTCAGGAAGGCGAGGCGATTATCAAACGCGCACCTTTTGTTGATTTGGTTTTTGGGCCGCAAACGCTACATCGCTTGCCGCAAATGATTAATCAAGCTCGGCAGACAAAACGCCCCAGCATTGATATCTCATTCCCGGAAATAGAAAAATTCGATCATCTACCTCAACCCGGCGCCAAAGGTCCAACAGCATTCGTATCGATTATGGAAGGCTGCAGTAAATACTGCACTTTTTGTGTGGTTCCTTACACTCGCGGCGAAGAAGTATCGCGCCCCTTCGATGATGTGATCGCAGAATGCGTTGTTCTTGGTGAGCAAGGCGTGCGCGAGATTAACTTGTTGGGACAAAATGTGAATGCCTATCGCGGGCCAATGCACGATGGCAATATTGCTGATTTGGCGCTGCTTATTCATTATGTTGCAGCTATTGATGGAGTAGACCGGATTCGTTTTACAACCTCGCACCCTGTGGAATTTAGCCAACGGCAAATTGAAGTTTTTGGTGAAGTGCCGCAGTTAGCAGCCTTTTTGCATCTGCCAGTGCAGAGTGGTTCGGACCGTATTTTGGGGATGATGAAGCGCGGGCATACGGTACTGGAGTATAAACAAAAAATTCGTCGTTTACGCGAGCAGCGCCCAGGGATTAGCATTTCATCAGATTTTATCATCGGCTTCCCAGGTGAAACCGACCGCGATTTCAAAGCCACCATGAAACTGATCGATGATATTGGCTTCGATCACAGCTTCAGTTTCATATACAGCTCCAGACCAGGTACTCCGGCTGCAAGTTTTGCAGATGATGTGCCAATGGAAGTTAAAAAACAGCGCCTGCAAGAGCTGCAGCAAAAAATTACAGCTAACGCGCAGGCAA
>CAZEFU010000386.1:0-2142 GCA_964511515.1 uncultured Wenzhouxiangellaceae bacterium | reverse complement strand
AATCAGGCTGATTTAAACCTCAGCAAACATGAGCTAAGTGCTTTTTTCCGTAAATATGAGCATAAACACTATCGCCAGTGCAAGGATCAGGTGTTGCGGAACTTCCTGAATGGTATGCAAGAGAAATACCATAAGCCTGCAGCTTAAATTGGTGTTTTTCTCTCCGAATTTAGCGAATAATTCTTACAGATAATCTACTTACAGTCATTTATACTTTAGTTTCACAAGCTATTACAACATTGTTGTCCTGAGAGTAAGTATTTTCTAATGTGCATTCACACCACCCTCCAAAAGGTCTTCGGCCTGCAAGAATTTAGATTGCACCAGCAGGAAATTATCCAGCAGGTGCTAGCAGGCGGGGATGCCTTTGTGCTGATGCCTACAGGCGGTGGTAAATCGCTTTGTTATCAACTGCCAGCACTACACCTGGAAGGATTGACGATTGTAGTTTCACCATTAATTTCCCTGATGAAAGATCAGGTTGATGCGCTGCTGGCAAATGGTATTCGGGCGGCCATGTATAACTCTACCCTTGATGCCAGTGAGGCAAGATTAGTTTTAGACAGCGTGCACGAAGCCTCCTTGGATCTACTTTATGTCGCACCAGAGCGCATGATGAAGGCAAGTTTCTTAGAGCTTCTGCAATCTATTCCATTGGCTCTGATCGCAATTGATGAGGCGCATTGTGTTTCCCAGTGGGGACATGATTTCCGCCCTGAGTACACCACTCTGGGGCAATTGCGTGGATTGTTTCCCAAAGTACCCATGCTGGCATTAACAGCCACCGCAGACCCACAAACACAAGAAGATATAGTTAAGGTTCTGGGTATGCAAGCGGCAAAGCTGTTCACCACCAGCTTCGACCGACCCAATATCCGTTATACCGTGCTGGAAAAACATCTACCACAGAGCCAGTTGTTGCATTTTTTAGGTCAGCAGGGAGAATATTCAGGCATTGTTTACGCCTTATCGCGCAAACGAGTTGAGGAAATAGCCGAGTATCTAAGTGGTAAGGGATTTTCAGCTGCAGCCTACCATGCCGGTCTGCCTGCGAGTATTCGTAAGCAGGTACAAGAAGATTTTATCCGCGATGAGACATCTATTGTTGTAGCTACAGTCGCCTTTGGTATGGGCATTGATAAACCCAATGTGCGCTTTGTAGTTCATTATGATGTACCTAGGCACCTAGAAGGTTATTATCAGGAGACTGGTAGGGCAGGTCGTGATGGTTTGCCAGCCGAAGCTTTGTTGTTGTACGGCATTGCCGATGTGGCAACTGCTAGATTTCAATTGGAGCAAGGCAATAATCAAGACCAGAAACGCATTGAATCCCATAAGTTAAATGCCATGGTTGCCTTTGCCGAATCGCTTACCTGTAGGCGCCGGGTTTTGCTCGGCTACCTGGGCGAGCAATTACAAACAGACTGCGGTAATTGTGATATTTGCCTTAACCCTCCGGAGCGTTTCGATGCCACAGAAGCTGGGCGGAAAGTGATTTCCTGTGTTTACCGGGTGGGTCAATCATTTGGGATTAAACATGTGGTCGATGTATTGCGTGGAGCTAATACCGAGGGTATCCGAAAATTTAATCACCAGAGCTTGACTACCTATGGGATAGGTATGGAATATTCTCACGCAGAATGGATGTCGATTACTAGGCAGCTTATCCACCGTGGTTACTTAATTCAGGATATCGCAACTTTTTCAGTACTAAAGCTAAGTCAGCAAGCTAAGAAGTTATTGCGAAATGAAGAAGCTTTGGAACTGGCAAGACCTCGAATAATAGAAAAAGCCAAGAAAAAAACCTCCAAAGCAACGCTCGATTTAAACCCGGAAGATTTAAACTTATTTGAGGCTTTGCGCGAGCTGCGAAAAAAACTTGCAGAAGAGCAATCTGTTCCACCCTATGTGATTTTTGGCGATGTTAGCCTAGTGGAAATGTGCCACAACAAACCAGAAAATGATGCTGAATTCCTACAGATTAACGGGGTAGGGCAGGTCAAGCTGGAGCGTTTCGGCGTGGTCTTTTTGGAAGTAATCCAACAGCATCAGCTTGATCTGCAGTCAGATATTAGTTAATCAGAATAGCCCCAAGGTGTAACCGGCAGTTCAATAGCTTTGCTTAGATCAAAATCAACCCGA
>CAZEFU010000385.1:0-2144 GCA_964511515.1 uncultured Wenzhouxiangellaceae bacterium | reverse complement strand
GAATTAAGCGCAGTGCGCTCGCAAGGTGCGGGCGGACAAAATGTGAATAAAGTCGCAACCGCAATTCATTTACGTTTCGATATTCAGGCATCATCACTGACAGATTCCAATAAACAACTTTTACTGGATTTCCACGACCGCCGTAGCCCCAAAGATGGTGTAGTTATCATCAAGTCTCAGCAGTACCGAACTCAGTCAAAAAACCGCACAGCTGCAATCGCCAGATTACATGAGTTAATTGAGACTGCCACGCATGTGCAAAAGACCAGACGACCGACGCGGCCAAGCAAAAGTTCGCGCTTAAGAAGACTTAAAGATAAAACCAGGCGTGGGCAAACAAAATCACTTAGAGGTAGAGTTGCCGATGAGTAAGCAACAAACTAATAATCCATTGCATGGCTATACGCTGGAACAGATCGTCATCTCACTGGAAGAGGAATATACATGGCAGGGTTTAGGCAAACGCATGAATATTCGCTGTTTTACTAATGACCCTTCGGTTAAATCTAGCCTGAAGTTTTTGAGAAAAACGCCTTGGGCACGAGATAAAGTTGAGGCATTGTTTATTTCAAGTTTGAATAAATCCTAGTTTCGTTACCTTGAACAATCTCCACTGTCTTTCCGGAGCGCCGAACACCCACTCAGTCGCCTTTCCGGCGCGCTGAATACCCTCCATCGTCTTTCCGGGGCGCCTAATAGGCGAACCCGGAATCCACTACTCGGTATAACCAACATAGACCCCGGATATTGCTACTCGCAATTCCGGGGAGACGTGAATAGGATATGCTACTCGCAATTCCGTGGAGACGTGAATAGGATAATGCTACTCGCAATTCAGAGGAGACATGAAGAGAATATTGCGAGTCAAAACCCCGTGCTGCCGGAAGAGGAATTAATTCCCAGAAAAAAGTGTAGCTTTAATCCCTGCATAAACCCGGTCACCAACATTTAAATTTAGTGACTGGCTCGATACCTGACTTATTAATGCTTTTAATTTCCAGCCAGAACCAGACAAATTAAGCAGATTCAAACCATCTCCAACCGGGCTTATTTCATCAATTTCACAGGCCAGTTGATTCAACATGGAGCAGTCAGGTATCTGCTGTTTTGAAACCACAACCTGGCGGGCATCAATAATAATTCTCAAGGTTTTGATAACAGGCTTGTTCTCGGCCCAAATATGAATCAGGTCATTACCCACTTTAATGCTTGCAATGCGGGTGGATTGATTCCATTCAGCCAATATCCCTTCCAGCACTACTAGAGAATTTGACTGCAGTTGGTTAGCCATCTCCAGGGTAGCACCATCTGCAACCAGCTTGCCTGCTTCCATGACCAGCATGCGGTCGGATAAGCGCATTACTTCATCAAGTTGATGGCTGATGTAAATCATCGGAATGTTGCTTTCTGCATGCAGTCGTTCCAGATAGGGCAAGACAGCGGCACGACGCTGCGCATCAAGACCACTGAGTGGTTCATCCAGCAATAGAATGCTGGGGTCACTCAACAAGGCTCGACCTATTGCTACCCGTCTGGCTTCACCGCCGGATAGTTCTCTAGGAGACCGTTCTAGCAGCTCTTGTAAGTCAAGTAACTCAACTACTTCATGCCAGGTGTTAGAATTAATTTCTATTCCGCGAGCTTGGCGGCCAAACAAGAGATTACTTGCAACATTTAAATACGGGAATAAACGCTGTTCTTGAAACACCATGCCCAAGCGTCGTTGCCAAGGTGGCAGGTTCACTTTGCTTTGATCGTCTTGCCAGACTGTATCAGCAACAACAATCCGCCCCTTCGTGGCAGGCTCGAGACCGGCAAGTGCGCGTAGAAAACTGGTTTTCCCACAGCCAGAAGGTCCAAACAATGCCACCACTCCGGCGCCATCATGCTCAAAGCATATTTCCAGCTTAAAATCATTGCGTTGTAAGCTGATATCGGCTGAAAACATCAGTTTCTACTCCAGCGCCGATTGAGTCCATAGACCACCAGCAAAACTACAAAAGAAAAACCTAGTAATACCAACGATAGTTTATGTGCGGCGCCATAAGACATGGCCTCAACATGATCATAAACGGCAATAGACACCACTCTGGTTTCATCAGGAATATTACCGCCAACCATCAGCACCACTCCAAATTCGCCCA
>CAZEFU010000384.1:0-2151 GCA_964511515.1 uncultured Wenzhouxiangellaceae bacterium | reverse complement strand
AGCAGAAGAATACATCCATGCGTATAACGATCTTAACCTCACCCTGGCGTCAGGCATATATGGAACTACCTTCTTTATGCTAACAGGCTTCCATGGTTTTCATGTAACTCTGGGCGTGATCATGCTGATTGTGATTACCATTAGGTCAATGAAAGGTCATTTTTCAGCCAAGAGTCATTTCGCCTTTGAAGGTGTAGCCTGGTACTGGCATTTTGTTGATGTGGTCTGGCTGGTATTATTTGTCTTTGTCTATGTACTTTAAGTACTATCTACATATAAACAAAAGCCCGCCTATTGGCGGGCTTTTTTGTGTGCCCAAATATGAATAACTATCTTCTGATTACTAACCCAGCAGCTGCCAGTGGTCGCGGGCACAAGCTGATTGCAGAGATCGTCAGCAAACTATCTAATCACCCCGGCACCAGAACAGTAGATGTATTTCAGTCTCAGTATGCAGGACATATCGAAGAGCATCTTGGCAGCTGTGACCTGAAAACATATAGCTCTGTAATTGTAGTTGGCGGTGACGGTAGCTTGCATGAAGCCTTAAATGGGCTATACCGGCAAAGCCGGATTGATCGAATCCCTCTTGGCTTGATTCCCGCTGGAACTGGAAATGCTTTTTCCAGAGAGCTTGGCTTGGACGCATATGATCTAGATAAAGCCATTAAAATAATCTGTGATGGCCGCCTGAAGAAAATTGATATCGCAACTTATCGCGGTGGTGCGCAGCTGCGATATTTTATAAATATAATTAGTATGGGTTTTGCCGTAGATGCAGGTCTAACTGCGAAGAAACTCAAGTGGCTTGGCAATATTGCCTATACTCTGGGAACACTTTGGCAAACTTTGTTTCTGAAAACCAGCAGGTATAAAATAACTCTTGATGGAGAAATAGAAAGCATTGAGGCTGTTTTTGCCTGTGTTTCTAATTCCCGCTATACCGGCACTAGCTTTCTGATCGCACCTACTGCCAAACTCGATGATGGTCTGCTGGATTTTCTATTTCTTGGGAAAATCTCTAAATTAAAAATCCTGCGATTATTCCCAACGATCTATACTGGCAAGCATATTCACTATCCTGAAGTTAGTATTCGTAAAGCCAGAAAAATAACAATAGAAACCCAGCAATCCTTATTGCTATCACCTGATGGCGAATTTAACGGCAACACACCTGTGGAAATCGAATGCCTACCACAAGATCTAGAATTCTTGTGGTCAGCAAGCGAGACCGAATAAATTCAAACCCCACTTAAATGTAGTTTCTATGGGGTTTCAAGCGCCTTTGCAGGTGCAACATAATCGTAGCCAAGATCATGCGCTACTTCTTCACAAGTGACCATGCCACGGTGAACATTCAAACCATTTAGAAGGTGCTTATCTTCCAACATTGCTTGCTTGGAGCCTTTATCAGCCAATCGAAGTACAAATGCTTGGGTCGCATTATTTAAGGCAAAAGTTGAGGTTCTGGCAACAGCTCCGGGCATATTCGCAACGCAGTAATGCACCACTCCATCTACCGTATAAATTGGGTCTTGGTGGGTTGTGGCTTTGGAAGTTTCAAAGCAACCGCCCTGATCAATAGCAACATCTACTACTACTGAGCCTGCGCGCATTTTTTTAAGATGCTCGCGGTTAACCAGTTTTGGTGCTGCAGCACCAGGAATTAAAACCGCGCCAATTACTAAATCGGCAGCGCTTACATATTTATCAATAGACTCGATATCTGAATATATAGTTTCAATGCGGCTATCAAACAAGGCATCAAAACGCCGTAAAACTTCTAGCGAACGATCCAGAATAACAACATTAGCACCCATGCCTACTGCCATTTGAGCAGCGTTAAAGCCAACTACACCGCCGCCAATAATAACCACCTTGGCAGCTGCCACACCGGGTACACCACCGAGTAATACACCAGCGCCGCCATGAGCTTTTTCTAAGCACCAGGCACCAGCTTGAATTGAAAGCCTACCTGCAACCTCAGACATTGGAGCTAATAATGGCAGACTACCGTTGTTATCAGTAACCGTCTCATAAGCAATGCAACTGGCACCACTAGCGACCAGTTCACGAGTTTGATCAGGATCTGGGGCAAGATGTAAATAGGTGAACAGAGTCTGGTCTGGGCGCAACATTGCCCGCTCTACT
>CAZEFU010000383.1:0-2156 GCA_964511515.1 uncultured Wenzhouxiangellaceae bacterium | reverse complement strand
AGTGCTTTAGCCATCACAATCGCATCTTCCCTACCCTTATCAGCTGGATAGTAGTCTTTTCGTACACCTATTTCATTATATCCCTCGGTTTGATAGAGGTGAATGCCGATTTTATTGGACTCTCGGACTTCTAAGATGCAATTTTCTGCTTGATGTTGCTTTGCTATCCATTCTGCTTCTGCTAATAGCTTTCGTCCCCAGCCTTTATTTTGATCTTCTGGGTAAACGCAGATGTTTAATATATGTGCTTCGCCTGCACCTGTTGATATTACGACGTGCCCTGCAAAGTTTTCATCTAATTCGAATACCCAGCAAGTAAACATGCGGCGATTGCGCAAACAGTCTTCAAAGTTTCCTAGCGTCCAAGGATATGAATATGAATCAAGTTCACCTTGCATAACCTTTTGCAGGTCATCCGGTGTCATTTTTCTCAAATATTTTAGGTGACGCTTTTCACTCATAAATAATTGTTTTTATTAATCTATGGCCATTAGTGACATAGCTAGCTTTAAATCATCCCAAGCTTTTCGTTTATCCAGTGGTTTACTCAATAAATAAGAAGGATAATAAGTCACAACAACAGGGATATTGGTATCTGCAAAACGGTGTGCCTTTGAACGCAGTCGTGCTAGCGGTTCTTTTGTTTGGAGTAGATTTTGTGCTGACATTTGACCGACAATTAAAATAATTTTAGGTTTAATGGTGGCAATTTTGTCTTGTAAGATTTGATTTAAAAGAGTGACAGAGTTATCTCCCTCTTTTATCGATGATGGTTGTTTAAGCACATTAATTAGATAGGCATCCTCTCTTGGATTAGGGATACCCACACTTCTGAGCATATTGCTCAATAGAACCCCTGAGTCATTAGCAAAAGGTTGGTTTTGGCGCTCTTCGCTGGTTTCGGGTGATTCACCGATAACTAACCAATCTGCGTTTAAATTTCCACAGGCATATAGGATATGTTGATCTGTACGCCCTATTTCATTAGCCTGCTGACTTTCAGTAGAGACGGGGATTTCTGCTACAAATGGTGAATTAATGGTGGCAGGGGTTTGCTCTGGTTGAGCCTCACGCTTTAAACCTTTTCTTATCGGCTGTTGTTCTAAGCTCTGTAAAATATCGTCTGCCGAGCCAATGCAATAAGATGAATCACTTGACTGTTTCTTTTCAGTAACAACCTTATTATCAACAGGTACAAGACGCTCACGGGATACCCAAACAGGTATCCCGATTGCATCTAGATATTTTAATTGTGCTGGACTTGTCATAAATATCTAATTTAAATGCCTTTGTGCAGGGAGTGCTGAGAGTGTTCATGATCCTGAGGATGCTCCCGATCACTTGCCAGTGCCAACTTATTTAAGGCATCTAAATAAGCATTGGCGGAGGCGATCACAATATCAGGGTCAGAGCCACTGCCATACACTTGTCGGCCTGCCTTTTCTAGCTTAACGCTAACTTCACCCTGTGCATCAGTTCCACTGGTGATGGCATTGACTGAGTACAATTCTAATGTGCCATGATCTTCTACAATATTTTTAATGGCAGAGAAAACAGCATCGACCGAGCCACCACCATCAGCTTCTGCAGAGACTTCTTTGCCGTCTACTTTTAAAGTCACCTTGGCATGAGGCGTTTCCCCCGTTTCAGAGCAAACCCACGATGAGACTAAATGATAACGGGGGTTGTCAATGGCAACTTGTGACTCATTCGCAATGGCAATTAAGTCTTCATCAAAAATTTCATGTTTACGGTCTGCCACGTCTTTAAAACGTGAGAATGCGGCATTGAGTGCTTCTTCACCCTCTATATGAATACCGATTTCTTCTAAACGAGACTTTAAAGCGCTACGTCCCGAGTGTTTACCCAAAACAATTTTATTATCTGACCAGCCAACATCTTGCGCGCGCATAATCTCGTAAGTTTCACGGGATTTTAATACACCATCTTGATGAATTCCTGACTCATGTGCAAAGGCATTTTTGCCCACTATCGCTTTATTGGGCTGCACAGGAAAGCCCGTTACCGAAGACACTAAACGCGAGGTGGGTACGATCATGCTGGTATTAATATTGGTGTCACAGTTAAAGACATCTTGGCGGGTACGAATTGCCATCACAACTTCTTCTAAAGCAGCATTACCAGCACGCTCACCC
>CAZEFU010000382.1:0-2160 GCA_964511515.1 uncultured Wenzhouxiangellaceae bacterium | reverse complement strand
ATTTCGATAACCTGGTTTCGAAACATAGCATTGGGAATGATGATTCGTTGACCATGCACGAGGTCTCTAAAGGCTGTTTCAATCAACGATGTGCGTAAGGTTACCCCGAGTAAGTCTAAACTCTTAACTCGCACCAGGCTGCCAGGGACTACATCAGTTTTATACAACAAGATTAGGCCGTTAATATTATCAGGTAGCCATAAATCTTTGGTGAAGTATATTAGTACTGCTAGGCCACCAAGTACCGTGGTTTGTTTTAGCCAACTTTCCAGACTCCAAATTGATAACAAGGTTAAAAACAGGAAGCTGGTTACAACTGCCAGAATAACGATGGTAACCAGCCTGCTTTGGTAGGTCTCGTAACGAATGGTTTCGCCCTGTACTTCTTTTTCTCTTCCGAAACGTTTGATGATTAACAGGTGGGCCAAAAACATCAATATGTAACCAACAATTAGAGTTGCTCCGGACTCTGTTAACAATCTGATAATCTCTATAGAGCAATCATCATTGCTGCATTCTTTAAGCCCGAATGTGAGGCTCGGAATCAGACTGAGTAAATATAAGACGGTTAATAAAAGCGACAGCGCCCTTAGAGTCAGCAAGCGTGGGCGCTTTCCAGTACCTGATTTACGTCCCTGAATCAGGCTTAGGATAGTACCTGCAAATAGAAACAGGAAAATATTGGTAGCAATAACTACAAGATCCCAGATACTTATATTGTTAATGATGACCTGTAAATGTTCTAACATATTTATTACTCTGTGAATGAGCAGGTTTGCTCCATAGATTATTGACTATAGCATATGCTTGCGCGCGTACTTCTGTGAGATGTTCAGGAACGGAATGGAGTAGCCAGATTGCGATTAACAGGCTTGATGCATCCAGATTGGCATTGAATAAATATCTAAAGGGTTTTCCTGCTTTCTACTGCTGCAGACAATATTTCCATTTGGTAGTTTGATTCTGGTATTGGAAGTACCATCTGCACTTTTCCATTTATCTAGCACGATAGCCTTTGTAGGTAGCTCGGCAGCTTTAAACAAACCCGGCGTATAGCTCACAGCTTTGCGTGTCCAGTTATCAGGTAAGTTGTTGGTTATGAATTTACCCAGTGTCCGCGGTTTCACGGTTTTAAGGCTGGGTAATTCAGACAATTGCTCGCGAATTAATTCATAGTCAAGCACGGCGGAGCGTGTCTCAATCGGCATATCGGTGCTGGGAATGTCTTTGCTAATAGGCTCAATGGGTGTTTGTTGTGCCTCTTTAACAGGCGGTGTCTCTGCAAGCTGTTCGCTGGCCTCGAGAGGTTCTGCTGGTGTCTCTACTGGCAAATCAATTGGTGGTTTTTCTAAACGCACGGTAATCTCAGCTACGGGCGTTAACTTTTCTGTTTGCTTTGTGGGAATCCTGTTAGAGAGGGCAGATAGTAAAACGACATGAATAAGCACGGCAAAAATTAGCGGAATGACAATTGGCTGCTTCCGCGTTGCTTTATTCCTAGAATCTGATTTTGAAATCACAGCCATACTTTCATTTATTCATCTCGATTGGGCATTATCCAGATATGAGTTTAATTTTTCGTTAAATACGCAGTATTAGAGATGTATGTCAATTCTGCAAATTTTGGAATGCTTTATACTAAGTTTTCAGTTGAATAATTAATTTGGGAAAAAACATGGCTTATCAAAACATCAAGATCCCTCAAGAGGGCGACAAAGTTCGGATTGAAAATGACCAGTTAGTAGTTAGCGATCAACCAATTCTTGGATATATCGAAGGCGATGGTATCGGCCCGGATATTACTTCTGCGGCTATGCGGGTTTGGAATACGGCAGTAGAAAAAGCCTATTCTGGTCAACGCAAGGTACATTGGGCAGAATTATTTCTTGGTGAAAAAGCTGCTGGAATTTATGCGGGAGATTATTTTCCGGATGAAACTCTGGAGGCTGTTAAGGACCTAGTAGTTTCAATTAAGGGCCCGCTGACCACTCCTGTTGGCGGCGGCTTCCGTTCTTTGAATGTGTCCTTACGTCAAACTCTGGATCTTTATGCATGTATTCGACCAGTACGTTATTTTACCGGTGTGCCTTCACCGCTAAAACGGCCTGAGGAAGTCGATATTGTGCTGTTTCGGGAAAATACAGAGGATGTATATGCGGG
>CAZEFU010000381.1:0-2169 GCA_964511515.1 uncultured Wenzhouxiangellaceae bacterium | reverse complement strand
AGTAACCAGAGCTCATCTGGAATATTCTCATCCCGCTCGCCAGTAAACTTCTGCATCGCCTGCCACACAGTTTGGTAGTCGCGCAAACCTAAGTCGCGCACTCCCAGTGTGTTCATTTCAAAGGCGGCTACCGGGCGGACTATTCCATTCATCGAAACAATTATGAGAGCTTATGAGTTTCCTCATAAAGCCATCAATACCTCATCACAGTCTGTAAGTGCATAATATATTGCATCAAGCTGCAGGCGAGAATCCGCCATAATTCTTATGGTAACTGAGACAAAATTGCCAGCCTTGCTCGGCAGGGCAGTAATTGAGATTAGCTTGTCTTCACTGACGTGCGGTAATACCAGTGATTTTATTTGCTCTTCAAATTCATCACTACTGCGACCCATAGCCTTGATGGCAAACTCGCAGGGGAATGTCATTAACTCTTGCTCTGGGCCCTGAATTCCTTCAGCTTCCAGCTTGGTAGTGTCATTCATCGTCATCTCCAAACAAGCCGCCGAACCAGAGGCTAATGCCATCATAACTGCGCCCGAAAAATCCAGCTTCAGTAATGTCGTTCATTGAGATTAAGGCTCTGGAGGCAATTTCTTCTTGATCCAGATAAATTTGTAACTGGCCCAGCTCCTGACCTTTACTAATTGGGGCGGAGAGCTCAGGGTTTATACTTACTCTAGCATCAAGATCGTCGTAACGACCACGCTGAATGGTGACGAATAATTCATCTTTGATTCCCAATGACACAGAATCTTGCTCGCCCTTCCACACCCGGGTTTCAGTTAGGCTTTGGCCTGCTTGATAAAGCTGGTGGGTTTCAAAAAATCGGAAACCGTAGTTTAATAAAGCTTGTACATCATTCTCACGCGCTTTTTGCGACTCAGTACCCATCACTGCTGCCAGCAAACGCATGCCTTTTTGCTTGGCTGATGCCACTAAGCAATAACCTGCAGCTTCTGTGTGTCCAGTTTTCAAGCCATCTACAGCCGGATCTCTCCACAACAATGCATTTCTGTTATGTTGACGAATTTTATTGAAGGTGAATTCTTTTTCAGAATACCAAGCATAATAAGTAGGGAATTGCCGAATAATTGCAGCTGATAAAATTGCTATATCGCGCGCGGTTACATAATGTTCTGCATCTGGCAGACCAGTGGCATTCTTAAATTGGCTATTGTTTAAACCAAGCTGCCCGGCATAATGGTTCATTAGGCTGGCAAAGGCCTCTTCAGTGCCTGCTATATGCTCAGCTAAGGCAACCGATGCATCGTTACCGGATTGAATAACCATGCCTTTAATCAGGTCTTCAATGCGTACCTGTTTACCAACTTCGATAAACATTCTTGAGCCTTCAGTACGCCAGGCTTTCTCACTTATTGTAGCTATATCATCCAGTTTGAGCTTGCCTTGTGCGAGCTCATTAAATACCACATAGCTGGTCATTAATTTAGTGATGCTAGCAGGGTCAACCCGCATATCAGCATTCTTTTCGACCAGAATTCTGCCGCTGGCAAAGTCTTGCAATATATAGCTGCGCGCGCCTAGTTGAGGCGCTGCTGGGACTGGTATAGCCGCAGATGGCGAGCTTGATTGCGCAAAAGCACTGACGCTGGTTAACGCCAACCCAATAATCAGCCCGAGCGCAGGCAAAGCATGAATAAATCGTGGTTTGTTGATGTATTTAGTCTTCATAGTAAAAGTATGCATATATTTCCGTTTTGTTGCCAGCCCTGATATTTATCTCAGGGCTATACACGATTGGGGCGACCATAGCCCAATTCAATGATTTTCTGCTCTATGCGCCAAGCAGCTTCAGTGTTGGTAATGGGTCCTACTCTTACCCGCCAGACTCTTTTGCCACTAGATGAGCGCCCTTTTATGATTTCAACATCATTAATATCGGACTTTTTGAGTTTTTTAGCTACTGCTTGAGCCGTATTTTTATCAGAAAAAGCAGCAACCTGATAAGTAATATTTACCTTGCCTTGGGTATGTGATTTGTCTTTTTCAAAACTTAATGTGCGTACCTCAACCCGGGCAGTACCAGTTTCGATTACTCCCAGCTTTACAGCAGCGCCATAAGAAAGGTCAATCATCCGGTCTTCATGGAAGGGGCCACGGTCATTAATTTTAACCACAACACTTTTGCCATTCTCAAGATTACTC
>CAZEFU010000380.1:0-2173 GCA_964511515.1 uncultured Wenzhouxiangellaceae bacterium | reverse complement strand
TATGGAAATTAGTAGATTAGCCAAGATAATGCAGTTGCTGCGATTAAAGGTAACCGTCAACTCGTTTAAACAGCATTTACTTGGTGATTTACATCTCCCAGGAAAAGCTCAAACCATATCTGTGTTCGATAGACTTGCGATAGATGATAAAAAGCTACTTTCTGATCGGGGATGGGAAAATTGGTTTGCCAATGAACCTAAGTTGATGCAGGTCGAGAAAGCTAAGGTATTAGACAAATTAGCGTCGGAGAAAATTATTGTCACTCAAAAAGATGGTTCTCGATCTAGGTTACCGGAACACTACTTTGAGGAATTGAAGCATGGCGGCATAGTTTCAAAGATGCTCTTACCAACTAGATCAGCCAAAGCACGAAACTTGCTAATGGTTCGTGCTCAGGAGTACAGCCCGATAACCTTAATGCACCTTCATATCGATGCTATCGAAGTCAATACACTTATTAATGATTTTCGCGACGTTCCCTGGATTGAAGTGAGGGAAATCGCCGCTCAAAAAATTATCGAAGTGCTATCTAACCTTTGGGGGCCGAGATACGGACAGATATTTTCTACTTTTTCCTCGCCACTAAAATTACGGTGGGAGGCGGCAGATACTAATGAACGCAAGAAAATCCGTGATTCTTACGCACGCTTTAAGCCGGATTTGTTTGAAGAAAAATTTCAGGCTGGTGCAAAGCCGGATTGGGGGCGTATAGGTGTTGAGAGTGATGCGGCTCCTCAACATATCTACAAGACACTATTTGCGATGGCGGCAGATCCCAATTTTCTGGTTGCAGACAGGCTCTTTTCGTGGACATTTAGCCTTGCCACATCCGCGCTTGCAATGCGTGCTCTTGCGTGGAGCGACCGCTATAGGACTTTTGGTTTTCCTTTAACCGATGAGTTGATTTTTTGGAGACCCTTCTATCACATTCTGTTTGATCAGGAAGCCGATGAGATCGATGACTTGTATCTGCAGCCTGCAATGGCCAAGTGCCATGCCGAATGGGATGAAAGAGCACCAGATGTTTTTGGGTCGGCACGCAAGCTCTATCAGGCTGAGTTGGCTAGATACAATATTTCAGTTCAAGATATTATGCAAATTATAGATATTGCAGAAGATGCGCATCCCTTGATTTACAAGGGATGACTGGTTGCCCACTATCCATACCAAACCTATAATCTGGAAGCCCTAATGTTTATGGACCTTGGTGTCTGATACTCTTAAAGAGAGCATTGCAACAGTTTTGTATGCTTGATTAACCACCAACAAACTCAATTATCTGATTTTTACTATAATTAGGCTTTGCAAAGAGGATTTTTAATGCCCAAAGTAAGTACAAGAAGACGAATAACATTGCCCATTGAGCTGTGTCGGGAAGCCAATATCGGTCCAGGTGACGAGTATGAGTGCTATGTTGACAATTATGGCCATATAACCATTATTAAAAAGATTGCAGGTTCTGCTAAGGGCATTTTGAAATGTGTTGCCACTGATAAAAGAATGAGTGATGAAACATCATTACAAAACGCGATTACTTCCTAATTGATATAAATATTGTATTGCGAACCATGCTGGTTGATGGCGAAAAGCCACACAAATAAGTGTCATCTTACTTTAGGGTTGGCTCCAGCTCAGTATTAAGGTGCATATGCTCTTCTGACATGGATGACTGGTGAATTAGTTTAACATCATGCTCTGTAAGTTCACTTGTTAGAATTGCTTTTCGGTTATATCTCTGTAGTTCCTGATAATGCTGAGTGGATATTAGCACCAAATCTTTTTTACCTTTCCTACGTGAAATATAAACAGGTTTGGTTAATGCCGTTTTCAGTAGGGAGCGAATATTACGTCGAAATACAGCAGGTCGAATCTTGATCATAATAGTCAATCCACGCTTTAGTTAGACTGGTTTAATATCCTGCGGGCGAACACATGTTTAGCTTACCGCTATTTAATGTGGCTAGAATAGATCATTATCTATTTAGCAAGAAATATTTGACTCAGATACCGCAAAGAGCTCATAAATCCCCGGAGAACAGATCTTCATTTGAACAATCCATTAATTCGGATTCAATGTCAACCGTACATTGACGCCCATCATGTGTGATGAATTGATGCTGTAAGCAAACCTGACCTCCATGTAACAGTATCGTTTTTGAATATATGGCAAGT
>CAZEFU010000379.1:0-2178 GCA_964511515.1 uncultured Wenzhouxiangellaceae bacterium | reverse complement strand
TGGTGGCATTGAGCGCTCAATTGCAGCTGGTCAGTTAGATGCAGTTTCAATAACTGCCTCAGCCTATACAACCGCTAATGCAGTCAGTTTCTTTCAGGCGAATGAGAGCCTTGGTGAATGGCAGCGAACCAGGCGTATCGGCTTGCGCCAGAATATTGAAGTTAGCCATTTGATGGCATCATCTGCCTTACCATTCTTGTTCCCTGCACAGAAAATCGGTACACAATATTATGGCGATGGTGGTCTGCGCATGGTTGCACCATTGAGTCCGGCGGTTCATCTGGGGGCAAACAGAATACTAATAATTGGTACCCGCGACAGGCGGACGATTAGCGAACCCTCAACTCCGGTTGATTATCCATCTATGGGTGAGCTTGGTGGTTATCTTCTGGATACAATATTTATGGATAATCTGGATGCCGATGTTTCCAGGTTAAAGCGTATAAATCACACGCTATCACTGCTAGATCAAGAGCAGCTTGAGAAAACCAGCTTACAAAATATACAAACCTTGGAAATTCTGCCATCAGTTGATGTTCGAGATATTACCCGCGAACATGCAGACAGCATTCCCCGGAGCGTACGCTATTTATTGAAGGCTATTGGCGGCTGGGGTACCGACTGGCGCATGCCTAGTTATCTATTGTTTGAATCGGCTTATACGCAAACCCTAATGGACCTCGGGTATCAAGATGCACTAGCTCAGCGTGATCAAATAAAAGAATTTTTTGAAGTTAGTTAAACTACCTGACCAGCACACCAAGCAGATGCCCAAGCCCACTGAAAGTTATACCCGCCTAACCAGCCGGTAACATCCACTACTTCACCAATAAAATACAGGCCAGGTTGGTTTCTGGCTTCCATTGTTTTAGATGACAAGCTATTGGTGTCTACACCACCACAAGTTACCTCAGCGGTTTTATAGCCATCAGTATTACATGGTTTAGGTTGCCAGTTATGCAAGCTGTTGATGATTTGCTCGCGTTGTTTCAGGCTATATTGTCTGCTTGGTAGTTGTGGGTAATCTTGCAACCAGTATTCCAGTAAACGTTTTGGTAACAGCCGTGACAGTTGATTAATTAGCAGATTGTTTTGTGATTCCCATTCAGTGAATAAAGCATTCAGGTCATGCTGTGGTAGCAGATCAACGCTTAAATGATCTCCTGCTTGCCAGTAGCTTGATATTTGTAAAATAGCTGGCCCACTTAGACCTTTGTGAGTGAATAAAATAGCTTCATTGAAGGTTTTGGAATTACAGGTAACCGCTGCATCTACAGCAATTCCTGCAAGCTGGCTCAAAGTGCCTTGCGCTGATTCATCTAAGTGTAATGCTACTAGAGCAGGGCTGGTTTTGACTAAAGGCAGATTAAATTGCTCGGCTACACTATACCCAAAGCCACTGGCACCCATGCGTGGTATGGAAAGACCGCCACTGGCTATTACCAGGCTGGAGCAATTGATTGAGCTTTTGGTATCATCTTTTCTTAATTGCAGAATGTATTCACTATCAGCTGAATAATTGATATTCAAACATTCAGTCAGGGTGGAAATCTCTACATCATACTTATTACACTCTGCAGTCAGCATGGTGAGAATATCGGCTGCTTTTTCCTGACAAAATAATTGCCCTAGCGTTTTCTCGTAGTACTTTATTTGGTATTTATTTACCAGCTCCAAGAAGTCTGTGGGTGTATACCTTGCTAATGCTGATTTACAAAAATGCTGGTTCTGGGATATGTAGTTGTTTGCGCTGACATCAAGATTAGTGAAGTTGCAGCGACCTCCACCAGACATCAATATTTTCTTGCCAACTTTATTGGCATGATCAATAAGCAGAACTCTGCGACCGCGCTTGCCAGCTTCAATGGCACACATCAGGCCTGCAGCGCCGGCACCAATGATTATTACATCATATGAAGACTCTTTAGAAATCAAAAAACTGTAGTTCTGCAAGCTTGCCATCTAATTGTCGGCAACAAGTTTCTTCATCTCTTGAAGCATCCAATTGTTGCGCAATTTGTGCTGCTGTATCTAGGTTTTTGCGATAATACTCAACCCTGGTTGCCGCTGGCAAGGGAAAAGGATCTGCCTGTGAAACACTCAAGGCACATGCAATACTGAGGCAATCTTTAAGGCCTTGTTCTTGCTTGTGTTGCCAAGCTCCAGTGTGAATATCAA
>CAZEFU010000378.1:0-2178 GCA_964511515.1 uncultured Wenzhouxiangellaceae bacterium | reverse complement strand
CAAATAATTCCGGAGCTGCAATTTGTAGGTCTTGCCAGTTCATTGTGTATATATCCTTAAAGTGGTCAACTGCTGAATCCAGGTTAAGTAATTTTTGTTTGAGTTATATGTTGCAGCAGGTTATCTACTGAGGCATGCAACACTTCCAAAAGTGGCTGTGGGTACAGACCTAAGG
The DNA here is from genome assembly GCA_964511515.1 of uncultured Wenzhouxiangellaceae bacterium. GTDB lineage: Bacteria > Pseudomonadota > Gammaproteobacteria > Xanthomonadales > SZUA-36 > SZUA-51. The sequence continues at coordinate 2,003 of CAZEFU010000378.1, read as the reverse complement.
CTAATACTGCCAGTGCCAAAACTGTCAGAATCATGGCCTCGCGTGGGTTAATATCTTTTAGTTTTGCTACCTGCTCATTTTTAACCTCACCGAAGAATACCCGTTTCACTAACCACAGGTTATACGCCGCGCCAAGAATAAGGGTGAAGGCAGCGAAGAAGGCGAGCCAGAAACTGGCATTAAATGCTGCCAGAATCACCATGAACTCACCAACAAAACCAGAGGTACCAGGGAGGCCGGCATTGGCCATGAAAAACAGCACGCCGAACATCGCAAACCAAGGCATTACATTGGCTACCCCGCCATAAGATGCAATTTCGCGCGAATGCATGCGATCGTAGAGCACCCCGACTAAGAAGAACAATGCGCCGGAAATAAAGCCGTGCGAAATCATTTGCACCATTGCGCCTTCAATACCCATTGCGGCGCCAAAATTACTGCCATCTGGTGAATTGCGGAAAATTGCAAAGGCTATAAATAAACCCAGAGTTACAAAACCCATATGGGTGATTGAAGAATAGGCAATCAGTTTCTTCATATCTGTTTGAACAAGTGCCACAAAGCCGATATACACAATGGCTATAAGCGATAGACCAATTACCAGCCAATCCAGTGCGCCACTGGCATCAGGGGTAATTGGCAGGCTGAAACGCAGGAAGCCATAGCCGCCTACTTTCAGCATAATAGCCGCCAGTATTATCGAGCCACCTGTAGGTGCCTCAACGTGAGCATCGGGCAACCAGGTATGTACCGGCCACATTGGTATTTTCACAGCGAAAGCTGCAAACATTCCAAGGAATATCCACGTTTGCTGATCCATCGTCAGTGGCAGTTGGTGCCATTCAAGAATATTAAAGCTACCTGACTGCAAATACAGATAGATCAAGGCAATCAGCATAAATACTGAGCCTAAGAAGGTGTACAGGAAGAATTTAATCGAGGCATAAACCCGATTAGGACCACCCCAGACGCCAATTAGCAGGAACATAGGCACTAACATGGCCTCAAAGAACACATAAAAGAGCATGCCATCTAGAGCTGCAAAAACGCCGGTTAACATGCCTTGTAGCATCAGGAATGATGCCATGTATTGGTGTACGCGTTCTTGAATTACTTCCCAGCCAGCAACAATTACTATTATGCCAAACAAGCTGGTTAACAATATAAGCGGCATTGAAAAGCCATCAACACCAAGGAAATAATTGATATTGAAAGTTGGAATCCAGGCTTTGGATTCTACAAACTGCATAGCAGCTGTGTTGGTATCAAAGCCCAGCCACAGTTGTAGCGATATAGCGAATGTTGCCAGCGTGATTAAAAGTGCAGCCCAGCGAGCAATAACTGGTCGCTGGTTGCCTGCTAGCAATACCACAGCTGCGCCCAATATTGGTATCCAGATAAGTGCGCTTAAGATAGGCCAGCTTGAAGTCATTAAATTATCCATTTTATAACACCAGCCAGGCACCGAGGATGCCGATTAAACCAATTATCATTGCAAAAGCATATTGATATAAAAAGCCTGTTTGCAAACGCCGTACTTTTTCGCCAAGCTTGCCGATCAAAGAAGCTGTGCCATCAATCGCAATGCCATCAATTAAGCCAACATCACCCTTTTGCCACAGACCCTTGCCAATACGCACAAAGCCACGGGCGAAGATTTTGTTGTAGAGCTCATCGATGTAATACTTGTTATCCAGAATCCGATAGATTCCAGAGAAGCGTTTTTTCAAATCATCAGCCAGTTGCGGTTTCACCAAGTAGATGTAACTAGCCAGCGCAATACCAGTCATCATCAACCAGAATGGTGCTGTTTGCAGCGCATGCAGTGCCAAGGCTGTGGCGCTGGTAAAGTTCGAACCAAGCTCAGCTAGCACATCATTTTCTGCTAATACAAAAATCGAATCATCTAGCCAGCCACCAAATAATAGTGGCTCAATGGTGAAATACCCAATAAATACTGATGGTATAGCCAACAGAATTAATGGTCCGGTGACCACCATTGG
>CAZEFU010000377.1:0-2198 GCA_964511515.1 uncultured Wenzhouxiangellaceae bacterium | reverse complement strand
GAAAACTGGCGCGCACCAAATACAGTAAGGATTTAATCAGCAATCTAGAAAGTTAACGGGACAGCAGTGTCTAAAAGTCACTTACCAGTTGCAGGTAATCTCGCTTACCGCTGAAATTTTCCCAGATATCTTGCATGGTGTTGCCAGTTCGCGGGTGCAGCAGCTTAGGGGCAAGTTCAGCAAGCGGCCTTAGTACATGAGCGTAGAGCAGAATTTCTTCGCGGGGTAGAACCATATCTGGGGAATCACTCACCAGGTCGTTAAATAGCAGAATATCAATATCCAGGGTTCGGTCGGAAAACTTTGCTACATCCCGCAACCTGCCATTAGCATCCTCTATTTCAATTAGTCGTTGCTTTAATTCATCGACACTAATATCAGTTTCTATCCTAGCTACCAGGTTGATAAAGTCATCACCCTCAAAGCCAACCGAGGCACTGCGGTAAACTGGCGATAAAGCAAGCTGGCTGAATTCTTTATCCAGCCATTCAATAGCCAACTTAATATGCTGCAATGGATTGGAATTGCTACCTAAACCAAGGTATGCCGTATTCATTATTTTTCTCGTTCTATAATCACGCCAACCGCGGCAGAGCCACGCACCGCGCCAGGCTTGCTGAGTTTCAGGCGTAACCAGTTTACTGCGAACTCATCTAGAATAATCGCCGCACACCTCTCGGCTAGAGTTTCCACCAGCTGAAACTCTGAATCTTGAATAAAGTTTATCAACCGTTTGGCAACATCTTTATAGTTAAGCGTGTCCTCGATTGAATCTGAAATCCCGGCTTGGCGTATATCAAAAGCCATCTCCAGATCAAGGCTAATAGTCTGGCGAATTTCTCGTTCCCAGTCATAAATACCAATAACGGTTTCAACCCGCAGGTCTTCAATAAAAACTTTATCTTTTGACATTGCTTATCCTGTTGCTCGTTGGCCCGGCGGGCTTAGTTCATCCAGTGGCCAGCGTGGGCGGCCGCGAATTCCGGTGTTTTCCAGTTGCCCGGCAAGCAGGCGTAAATTACCCACATAGGCAATCATGGCACCATTATCGGTGCAGAAGGCGGGGCGAGGGTAGTAAATTTCCCAATCCTGTTTTTTGGCTTCTGCCAGCAAGGTACTGCGCAGCGACTGGTTGGCGCCGACACCACCAGCAATAACTAATCGGTGGCAGCTGCCTTGCTGTAAAGCGCGGCGACATTTAATTAGCAAGGTCTGCACCACAGCGTGCTCAAACCCAGCGGCAATATCGGCCTTGATTACGGCATTTGTTGCCGGATTATCAGTTTCCAGCTTCTGCCAAAGAGTACGAGTATGGGTTTTTAGCCCACTGAAACTAAAATCCAATCCGGGCCGATTAGTCATGGGTCTGGGGAATGGGTAACGCTCAGCATTGCCTTGCGTTGCCAATTTGGCCAATGCTGGACCGCCTGGATATCCAAGCCCCAGTAATTTGGCGGTTTTATCAAAGGCCTCACCAGCTGCATCATCGAGGGTTTCGCCCAGCAGCTGATATTCACCCACGGCTCGTGCCTCAACCAGCATGGTATGCCCGCCGGAAACCAATAAAGTAATAAATGGAAATTCTGGTGGGTTTTCTTCCAACATTGGGGCCAGTAAATGGCCTTCCATATGATGTACGCCAATCACAGGTATTTTTAATGCATGGGCAAGACCATGGGCAATAGATGAACCCACCAGTAGTGCTCCAATTAGCCCAGGGCCTTCAGTCACAGCAATGCCATCAAGACAGCTCAAAGTTACCTTGGCATCAGCCAGGCACTGGTGAATAAGTGGCAAGGTCTTGCGCAAATGATCGCGGGAAGCCAGTTCAGGTACTACGCCCCCATATTCAGAATGCAAAGCCACCTGCGAATACAAAACATCGGCCAGCAAGCCACGCTCGCTATCATAAAGAGCGACACCGGTTTCGTCACAAGAGCTTTCAATGCCTAGGGTTAACAATTTGCATCCCTCTATTCGAAATTCAGTGTAATTGTAAGGTTTATGGGGCAGTTTGTCCTGCCAAGAGCTTGAAAAGCTCACAAACTACGGCATGAATTTGCTACGCCAAGTCCTAGGAATAGGTAGGATACTTCAAGCCCTAGGCAAACGCACCATCAGTTCGAGCTAACTCGTGCACAACACCAAGGTAGGAATACCAGTAAATACATAAACTCTTTACATGAAACCGTATCTTC
>CAZEFU010000376.1:0-2211 GCA_964511515.1 uncultured Wenzhouxiangellaceae bacterium | reverse complement strand
TGAGAGCTCAGGCCTACAGGCTCTTGAGGATAGAGTGGCTTTGGCAGAAGAGGGCTTGTCTAACTCGCAAGAAGAAAACGAGCAATTAGCTCAGCAAATACTAGAGTTACAAGAGCAAATTCAGGCTTTACGCTCAGGTCTTAACCTGGATGATGCAGAGTTAGCCGGTATGCAGCAACAAATGGCTGATAGAGCAGAAAGCGAGAGCTCACGCCAAGCTATAGATGATCTAATGGCAGATCAAGGGCTGTCGAAATCAGACGAAGTCAAGCAAGATAAACAAGCAGCGGAAATTTCATTCTTCGAACGCTGGTGGTGGCAGGGGCTTATTCTTTTACTCGTATTCGTAGCGTTTTTCATTTTTCGCCTACGCCAAGGCGGGCAAGCAGAAACCCAAGCGGCTGGGAATTTCCTTGATGCTGTAATGCTCAAGCAAGAGCAAGAGAGTAATCCAGTAGAGGCACAAGCAGGTGTGAGCAAGGAAAGCTTAGCTCAAGACGCTGAAGATATTCTAAAAGTCCTAGAACAAGACGATGCTATTAATCAGGAGTCATTAAAAAACATTAAAGCAGATACTCAGCAGATACCTCCCAAGCATGCTTCTGTTGATGGCACTGAGGTCGAAGAGTTGGATCTAAGTGATGCGCAGGTGCGTGATTTACTCGATCAAGTAGAAGCTGAGAAAGCCGCGCAGCAAACTGATGCTTTAGCACATACAAGTACTGCTAAACCTCAGTCAACAGACCGCTCAGGAATTAGTGCTGAGGACGAAATTCTTGACTCGTTGGAAAACGATGATGATTCCGCTTCCGATCAATTCGCAGTTGATGATGATAAAGTTGAAGCTAGCCTGGATTTGGCTCGTGCCTATCTGGCTATGGATGATGCGAAAGCCGCCTCAGCAATTTTAGAAGATGTACTGGTACAGGGCAGTGAGGCGCAGCAACTTGAAGCCCGTAATATGTTAAATGAGATCGATTGAGCCAAGCCTGCCAAATACTCAGCGCTATGCAATGGCATTTGAGTATGACGGTCAGGCGTTTAGCGGTTGGCAAATCCAGAGCGATGCAGATTCTGTGCAAGCAGAGGTCGAGTCGGCCTTGTCTGTGGTGGCCAATCAACCGATTAAAGTTGTATGCTCGGGACGTACAGACTCTGGAGTTCATGCTTTCCAGCAAGTAGTGCACTTTGATACTGCAAAAACACGCTCAAGCCGCGAGTGGTTACTAGGTTGTAACTCCAATTTACCTATGTCTGTATCTGCACTCTGGGTACAAGCAGTTGATGCAGATTTTAGTGCCCGTTTTAGTGCTACCTCCAGAGCTTATCGTTACTCAATAATGAATCGCTGGCTGCGGCCGGCTTTAAACCGTCACCGGTTTACGTGGGTACGCTATCCACTGGATGTAACGCTGATGCAGCAGGCAGCACAATACTTGCTGGGAGAGCACGATTTCAGTAGTTTTCGTGCCGCTAGATGTCAGGCGCACCACCCAGTTCGTGAAGTAAAAGCAATTACTGTAACTAGAAAAAAAGATCGTATTGATATCGATATAACAGCTAATGCCTTTCTATATCACATGGTGCGAAATATCGCCGGCTCTTTAATCAGGGTTGGCCGCAGTCAGCAAGCACCCGAATGGATAGCTGAAGTACTGACAAGCCGCCAAAGAGAGATGGCGGGAACTACGGCAGCGCCAGAAGGGCTTGTCTTTATTGGCCCCAAATACCCCAAGGCATATAAATTTCCAGAGTTACCACTGCCTGCATTTCCAGAAACCAATGCTAATTCGCTAAAATGACAGTCAAAATTAAAATTTGCGGCTTGACCAGAAAAGAAGATATTGATGCAGCAGTTGCAGCAGGCGTAGATGCAATTGGCTTGGTTTTTGTGGCAGCTAGCCCGCGTTATGTAAATATGCAAACTGCCAAAGAACTAGCTGCAGCAATCCCTGCTGGTATCGATATTGTAGGCTTGTTTATGAATACAAGCTTTGATGAGATAACTGCTTGTTGCCAGCAACTGCCACTTACCGCCTTACAATTTCATGGTTCCGAAAATAATAACTTCGCTGCACAGTTTGGACTTCCATGGATGAAAACTATCGCCATGGGCAAGCAACAGCAAAGCTGTGATAAAACCACTATAAACTTTCAGGCGTGGCCAGATGCCTGCGCCTTGTTATTCGATGCTAATCTACCCGGCCAGCA
>CAZEFU010000375.1:0-2212 GCA_964511515.1 uncultured Wenzhouxiangellaceae bacterium | reverse complement strand
CATTTAGTAATTTTATTGGGTGCCCCAAGTAAAAACCAGCCCTGGGACAAAACCAGCCTAGGTCTCTGGTTGCAACAAGCACAAGCACAAGCAAAGCCGGTGATTTTGTGTCCATCCCGACGTACCACTGTAAATATGCTCGAACAGCTACAACAAACAGCACAGAAGAATATCGGCTGGAAAATAGTAGCTGCCGATAATTACTTGGTATACCAACAAGCTCTTATGCAAGCTGCGGAACTTTGGGTCAGTGGAGACTCAATCAACATGGTTGCTGAGGCCTGCGCCAGCACCCGTCCCCTGAGAATTTTGGGCAAAGATCAGGCGAACGGGAAACTGCTTCGTTATTTTGCAAAATTAGACCAGCTGGGCAGAACTACAGTTTGCACCCCAATAATAGAAGTCACTCGAGTAGCAGAGCAACTGATTAGGCGTGGAGCTCTAATTTCTGGATAGAGACGCAACTGAACTGTGCTTCTAGTTTGTTATAATACGTGGTTACAGGACAGCAGTGACACAGTACTGACTTTCTACTTTACGAGGCTATAGTATGGATAGGCGATTTTTCTTAAAAAGTATGGGGTTTTCAGCCGTAGGTATCTATACTCCTTTGCTAACACCCACCCAATCTCTAGCCAGTTCCAATGATTTGGCTCAAGCATTAAGGTTAAACTTACCCTCACCAGGACGCTTTGGCTTTTATATAGACTATTCAGAAAGAACCAGTGTGGGACAACATATATTTTATGTATGCCGCACACATGGAACTGAAGGAGATGTTAGTGTTACTTGTTCTACCTATGGTGATGCTCATTTAACAGTAACTAAAACATTCACCTGGGCTGATGGAGAAGCGGACATCAAGCTTTTTTATGTAGATGTACCCTCAAAGAATAATGGTGAGCATCGAATATACACGCAATTATCCGCTCCTACAGGTGGCGGGGTGTTGCATCTGGGTGATTATACTCGTGCTTATGGTGTAATCGATGATGGCTCTATCGCTTCTGATTCTGAATCTATGTTTTATGATGCCGGTGCAGCTACCAATGGAGATGGAACTTTGGCATCTCCTTACAATAATATTTACGATGCAATAGCAAATGCAGGTCAAACAAAAAGATATTTATATGGTAAAGGAGTTACTGTGCCTGATGGTACTAATCAAGCCAATCTGGGAGCAGCATCTCCTTTAGATGCAATTTTATTACCATTAAGTATAAGCCGAACAGAAGAGGGTAATCGATTATATATTCGTAACTGGCCGGGTTTTTCCTGGACTGTTGATGGTAACGGTAGTAATACATGTATAGGTTTTTACAATAATGCTGGAACAAGTTATATTACCCATAGAGGGATAGATTTTCAAAATTTAGATGCCTCTGGTGTTCTTTATGCTGATGGAGCTGCCATTTATCATCATTATGGCAATTCAGTCAGCAATAATATTGAACACTGTACAGCAGATAATATCAATGGTGCTGCTAATAATGGTGCTTATATGGTTTGGGGCACTAATGGCTCAAAAATATGGAGATGTACATCTAATAATATACAAAAACACGGCAACAACCTAAACCAAAACACTGGTGGAGTTTACTACTACTCAACAACCAACTTATCTGTTCAAAGGTGCGAATTTACCAATAGTGGAACAGGAATATTTATGAAGCGTATGATGGGTGCTGGAAGCGTGCTTGCTGTCGTACGCTTCAATATTATAAAAGATGTTAGTGTAGGAGTAAGATATGGATATAGCTCAGAAGGTCAAGAACCAAATTACGGGATAGTTCAATCCAATCTGTTTAAAAACTGTACTACATATACAGCAATTCAACACACAGGAGCAAGTCCGGATCAAGCCGGAAAGCACTGGATATGTAATAATATTTTCGATAATTGTGGTAGTGGAGACTCTGGGGCAATTCACTCAAAAGATACTTACGACCTGCAAATATTTAACAATATATTTTATAATTGCCGCAAGATGTGGGACATACCCGAGCTAGTTAGCGCACAATCAAACACCAGTGCCCAGCAGGTCGAGTTTGCTGATTATAACCATGAGTTTGATACAACCCTAGTGCTTTATGAATACTTAAGCATCACCTATAACAGCTCCTCTTCGTTGAATAATGCCAGTAGTTTTGCAGGAAATGATTCATCTGGAAACCCATTATTTATTTTAGGGAATGACGAATATAAATTAACT
>CAZEFU010000374.1:0-2219 GCA_964511515.1 uncultured Wenzhouxiangellaceae bacterium | reverse complement strand
CTTTGCTTGCGGCTCATCCGCCGAATAAAGCCAGGGCCAACTATCAAAGATATTGCCAAGGCAGTTAGCGCACTTAAAATGCTGCGCAAAGTTATATAAGAGAACACGTTGAAATCAGAATTAAATTCACTTAGCCACTGGCTCAACCAAAGTAACATTAGCCCGTCTCCCTATCTTGATTATGATTTAACAGTGCAGTAGCTACAGCTTCCATACCCATGCTGCGCGAACCTTTCACCAAGCAAGTAACATTAGGTTTAACTTCTGCAAGCACAGCCTGGATCAGTGCTGTTTGATCAGCATAATGGCTCGCACCAGCACCGAAACCTTCCACACTCCCGCTAGCTAATTTACCAACTGCGAATAATCGTTTTATTCCTAAAGCTGCTGCTGCTGCGCCCATTTCTTTATGTAATTTAATACTGGCAAAGCCAAGCTCGGCCATATCTCCAAGCACTAACCAGCCTTCTTCATCGGTTTGAAGCAGATCAGCGATAACCGCAAGGCCAGCATAGAGAGAAGCAGGATTGGCATTGTATGTATCATCAATAATTTTCCAGCCGCCGCTTGCAACTTCCATATTTAATCGCCCAGCTACAGGGCTGACCTGCTCAAGGCCTGATTTAATCATTTCCAAAGGCATTTCCAAAACTATAAGTATTGCCGTAGCTGCCAGGGCATTCATGCGATTGTGCTCGCCGGGCAGTGGTAATTGAATATTGGCTATGTTTCCGTCAGCTGTTTGAATGCTGAAATCCGTAGCGCCAAGATCAGTAGATATATCTGCCTTATTATTTGACCCAAAGGTCTTGTTTGTGCGCCCATCAAGCTGCGTTTGCCATGTATCTATCCACGGCTCATCGGCATTAATAATTGCCAGCCCGTTAGCTTTTAAACCAGCATAAATCTCACCTTTGGCACGAGCCACACCCACTAAATCTCCAAAACCCTGCAGGTGCGCGGGACCAATGTTATTGATTAGTGCAATATCTGGATTGCAAATGTTACACAAGTATTCAATATCACCAGGTTTGCCAGCGCCAAGTTCCAGCACTGCATATTCATGCTCAGCAGCTAGTTCAAAAATAGTCAGCGGCAAGCCCAACTCATTATTGAAATTCCCTCTGGTTGCCAAAACTTTATGTTGCTGGGAAAGTACGCTGGCCAGCATTTCTTTAACTGTGGTTTTGCCATTACTACCAGTAATTGCAATTACTCTTAGACCAGTTTCATTGCGTAAGCTAGCCAACCAGGCTGCTGCCAGTTTGCCTAAAGCTAGTTGCACATCATCAACCAGTAGCTGTGCTTTCAGTCCGGTTACTTCACGAGACACAAGTACAGCTGCTGCGCCTTTGCTTTCAGCCAATATTGCATAGTCATGGCCATCACTGTTGCTACCTGGCAAGGCCGCGAATAATTGGTCTTGCTGAATCTTGCGCGAATCTATGCAAACCCCAATAAACTGTTTCGCTGCAGATGCATCTGCCGCCAAAATTAATTTCGCATCGACTACAGTTGCTGCCTGCCCAAGACTCATCTTGATCATGCCGCCACCCCCAATGCCAAACGAGCTTCTGTACTATCGTTGAAGGGAAGCTTCCGCTCGCCAAGCTGCTGGTAGCTTTCATGCCCCTTACCTGCAATCAGCACTGTATCTTTACTTCCAGCTGCATAAATAGCCATGCGAATTGCGGCTGAGCGGTCTGGTTCGATAATTATTTTTTCTGGCGTATCAAAGCCAGTGCTAATCTGGTTAATAATTGCCAGGGGATCCTCTGTGCGCGGGTTATCTGAGGTCACATATATCCGATCCGAAAATTCTTCAACTGCAGCTGCCATCAATGGGCGCTTTTCCTGATCGCGCTCACCACCACAACCAAATACGCAAAACAGCAGCCCTTCTGTATGTGGGCGCAAGCTCATCAATGCCTGTTCAAGTGCCGCTGGGGTATGGGCATAATCTACAATAACTAAAGGCTGATCTTGGTCTGCATAAATCTTCTGCATTCTTCCGGGTACTGGTTGTACCAGCTCTAATGCATGGCAAAGCTCATTGAATGGCATGCCAAGTAAGCCCATACAAGCTGTAGCTGCTAACAAATCATCAAAATTAAAACGGCCCAACAGGCCGCATGCAAGCTTGGCGCTGCCCCAAGGTGTGTTTAAAGAAAATTCAATGCCATCAGCAGTTGAAATAACATCAGTGGCAAACACATCAG
>CAZEFU010000373.1:1108-2227 GCA_964511515.1 uncultured Wenzhouxiangellaceae bacterium | reverse complement strand
CGTTCAAATGGCTCAGTATCCCGCTTGACCTTACTCACCAGCGCACCCCCTTGCAGCACTGTCAGAATAAAATCAGCCAAAGCCAAAGCATCGGCATTCAATATCTTCTGTTCAATCATGCGGGTAAAAAAAGTTTCCAAGGCTTTCCGCAAGTGCAAAAAACAAGTCTCGACGTCCTTTCGGATTACTTCATTTTCGGCCAACTCAAGACCAATTGAACCAATCGGACAGGCCCGCGGACAATCCTGCCCAGCCAATTGAGTGATGAAACTGCGTAACCAGTCCTCCAGTGCATCAATAGACTCCAATCGATCAGGTAAATTGTTCTTAAAAGCGGCAACATGGTACTGAAGCACCTCGCGCACCAGATCTTCTTTGTTACTGAAGTAATAATAAAACTGCCCTTTTCCAGTAGAAGAAGCTTTTAGCACATCATCGACACTGGTTGCCTTAACACCTTGTTGATGGAAAAGCTCGGCAGCAGTTTCAAGAATGCGCTGTCGGGTCAACGCGCCTCGTTTATCATTCATTGGATGACTGTTTTTTTATACATAGATGAGAAGTAAGAGATGCTATCACTCATAAAAATGTTTACGAAGCATAATGACTGTTTATGCTAAAGTAATAACCGTTTTGCTTTGCAATAAACCATGATTATATTCACTACCTCCCACCTGAGCGATCCTCAACCCCATATAACCACTGCATACCGCTGAAATTAGGAAACCAACCACCTTGAAAAAAATAAGTTTCCCACTGATCGCTGTCGTATTTGCCTTACCTTTACTTGCTACACTGATCTGGGCTGAAGCGGTCTTACCCTTGTTGACGCGTTTATTCATGACTGAATTTGGTGTCATTTTGAGCAGCTTCGGTGTCTATTTTGGTGTACGCTCGATTATGGCCAACGGCTTTACGCCACTGGTGACGCTCACCACAAGTTGTTGCGCGTTGATGGCAATCAAGTTCGTGATCATCGGCATTGCTTTATGGTCTGTGCTTTACCCAATTCCAGCGGCATAGAGGTCAAAGTATTATGGACAAGCTAAATTCAATCATCAGTTCAATCAACAGTTTCGCCTGGGGGCCACCCATGCTAATTTTGTTAGGACTGGTTGG
>CAZEFU010000373.1:0-1098 GCA_964511515.1 uncultured Wenzhouxiangellaceae bacterium | reverse complement strand
TGAGCGTAGGTCTACGTTTCTTGCCTTGGCGAAAAACAGTGTACGCATTCGGGTTGCTGTTCAAACGAGAAGATAAAGCGGAAGGTGATATCCCCCCTTTCAGTGCGCTGATGACCGCTCTGTCTGCGACTGTGGGAACCGGTAATATTGCCGGTGTAGCCACTGCGATTGCAATGGGTGGGCCGGGTGCTGTTTTTTACATGTGGCTGATTGCATTTATCGGCATGGCCACCAAATACGCTGAAGCCGTATGTGCAGTGCATTTTCGCGAAGTTGATGCCGAAGGTCGTCACCTAGGTGGCCCGATGTACTACCTGAAAAATGGAGTAGGCGCGACAATGCCGAAACTAGGTCGCATACTGGCAAGCACATTTGCGCTCTTTGGTGCAATTGCAGCCTTTGGCATTGGTAATGGTGCACAAATACACTCGATGGCAGATGTGCTGAATACGGACTTCGGTGTACCCCATTCCATGACCGGTATGGTTGTCGCCACTCTGGTGGGGCTGGTTATTTTGGGCGGTGTTCAGCGCATAGGCGCTATCGCCAGTAAGCTGGTACCGTTGATGATTATTCTCTACATGGGTGCTGGGCTGACAGTCGTATTCCTGAATTTATCAGCAGTCCCAGCAGCCTTTGCGATGATCTTCGAACATGCGTTTACGCCAGTGGCCGCAACCGGGGGATTTTCTGGTGCTGCAGTGGCAGCAGCGATTCGTTTCGGTGTCGCCCGCGGGGTATTTTCCAATGAAGCCGGTCTGGGCAGTGCCGCCATTGCTCACGGTGCGGCTAAAACTAACAACCCGGTACGCCAAGGACACATCGCCATGCTCGGTGTATTTATTGATACTCTTCTGGTGTGTACGGTCACCGCCTTGTGCATTATTACTTCTGGGGTATGGACATCAGGAGAAAGTGGCGCACCGTTAACGGCAATGGCTTTTGCCAGCGCCTTTACAGGCGGGAATTATGTGGTTGCCATTGCCTTGGCAATATTCTCTTTCACTACTTTATTGGGCTGGAGTTACTATGGCGAGCGTTGCTGGACCTATTTGTTTCAGCAAAAAACAGTGATTATCTACCGTGCACTATGGATAG
>CAZEFU010000372.1:0-2244 GCA_964511515.1 uncultured Wenzhouxiangellaceae bacterium | reverse complement strand
ATACCAGTCACTGAAGTCGTAAAGATGTGGAAACAAGGCTTGTTTCTTACGCAAAGACTTTTCCCATTTGCGATTAAAATAGTGCTCATAAATAGGTAAGCCGCTCTCAAGAGCATCTAACACATCATGCGGTCTAATCACCGGGCTCACCGCAATAGTATGCGCCAATGGAATCTGTTTATCAGGGGCCCTGAGAGCTACTCTCAAAGCAAAATTCCCGCCCAGTGAGAAGCCTGCCAGCAGCACTGGCCGAGTCTCTATACGCGCACAAGCTGAGGCTATGGCGTTTACAACTTCATCAATCAGACCCGAGTGGAACAAGCCTTCATTGAGGTGGTGACTATCGCCATGATCGCGGAAATTCAGGCGTAACACTTCAAATCCGGCATTGAATAGGCTCGCAGCTGTAGCCAAGATGTAATTAGATTCAGAATTTCCTTCCCAGCCATGTAAGAGTACTACTAAACCTTTAGGCGATGGCTGTTTCTGGGGAGAGTAATATGCCAGCAAGCGGGCACCATCCCCACCATCGAGGATCCATTTCTGGCTGGCGCTGAGCAAACCAGCAGCTTTAGGCTTCAGTTTGCGGCGACGGTAGTTACTGCTACTCATTAGAGTCTGGACATGCCGATTAGCTATCAGACCACGCGGACTAAAATCAACTAACATCAACTTTCCTTGGAGATAAGTAATCAGCGACCACTGCCGCCTCCGCAGTTGCTGCCAGCTCTTTGCGGCTCTTGCCGGCGGATGGGATTCGCTGCTGAATTCTCAACTCAGCAATACTGCCAGACTCACCCAGCAAGCGCAGCAAGTTCCAGAAGAATCTTTCCTCGCGGTCGCACAAACATATTCTTGGATTCAGGGCATTTTTTTTTGTATAGCGAATACAAACAGGTAAAACCTCAACTTCTGTTTCAATTGCGGCTCTGAAAATTCGGGCATGAAAACGGTGTACCTGATCACCACAATATATTCTGCCTTCTGGAAATACCGCAACCCTGCCGCCATTCTGCAGTTTTTCAGATATGGCATCTACCACACCACTTAGCGAAGACCCTGAGCCGCGTTTATGAAAAACCGTATCTCCCATTTTTGCCACCAAGCCAACAATTGGCCAATTGGCAATTTCAGCTTTGGAAACAAAGCTAAGTTTTGAAATTGAACCCATTAACAATATATCGAGAAAAGAGATATGGTTGGCAACTACAAACAAGGGGCCAGGACCTATTTCTCCATATGTGCGCAAGTGAATTCCAAATATTTGGCAAAGGGTACTCGCCCACCAAGCCTGCATATGTTCATTTAGTGCCTGCCCACGAAACTGTATAGAGCGAGCAAAGCGATTAAAGCTAAGATAAAGCAGAGGCAGACCAATAAATACATGCACAAGCAGAAGCGGTAAACGCAAAATAATCCGCACAGGGTGCAACCAGCCCCAGCCGGAGCCGACTTGTATTTGCTGATCTGGGGGGCGTGTTTCCATATTCTTGAGATTTGCCGCTAACAAGTGGGCGAGAATAACACAGCAGGCCGTTACAGAAACAGCCTAAGCAGGTTAAAATGAGCGATATTTTTCTAGGGCCAGCTATGTCAAACCCAATAACCCATAACATCGAGCTACAAACTAGCGCTAAGAGCTTTCGCGCCAAAGCTGATGAAACAATACTTAGTGCAGCGCAAAGACAAGGGATTATGTTGCCTTATAGCTGCAAAAATGGTACCTGTGGCAGCTGTAAAGGGCGGCTCGTTGCAGGTGAAGTCAAATACCCTTTCCATCCTCCTCAAGCCTTATCTAAGGCTGAAAGTGAGGCTGGCGATGTATTACTCTGCCAGGCTGTTGCTCTTACTGATCTGAAAGTAGCTGTGCGCGAAATAACTGCGATAAAAGATATAAAAATTTACATGTTGCCCGCGCGGGTTTGCAGCAAAAACTTTCTTTCACCCCAAGTCGTGCGATTACGGCTAAGGCTGCCTAAAGCTCAGCATTTACAGTTCCTTGCGGGCCAGTATCTGGAGGTTGTTCTACCAGGAGGCAGGCGCCGTGCATTCTCTATCGCCAGTCCACCACACGATAATGAAGAACTGGAGTTGCATATTCGCCATGTTGATGGTGGCGACTTTACCTCTAAAGTTTTCAACGAGTTACAAATCAAGGATATTCTTCGTATTGAAGGACCCTTGGGTACTTTCTTTATTCGCCATGACTCGACAAGACCGATGCTGATGATGGGTGGTGGCGGT
>CAZEFU010000371.1:1635-2246 GCA_964511515.1 uncultured Wenzhouxiangellaceae bacterium | reverse complement strand
ACGATACGTCATGATTTCCTCACCTCATTATTGACAATCCGAAAACAGAGAGCACGCACAACTCTTGTAACCCTAGTTTTTTATCACTATCATTTGATAGTTGTTCGGATAAAACAAGCATACATAATAGCCCTCTAGCCAGCTATCCACTTTCTGCCAACAGCTATCCACAAATAGCCAATCACTATTCATTTTTGGCAGAATCAGGGGTTTGAGCGTATTTGCGCATATATTTCTCAGTATATTGCGAAGGGCTACAGCCAAAATGTCTCTTGAAACTCCTTCCAAAGGAGCTGTGAGTAGAGAAGCCCGCATCCAAAGCAATATTTCCAATTGCTTTACCCTCAAAGATAAATTTAACGGCTTTATTTAATCGGTAGTCAGTAAGGTAGGCTTTGGGGGTCAGTTGAAAATACCTGTTACATTTTCGATTTAAATCTCTAGTGCTTAAATAAAGCTGCTTGGCTATGCAGCTGATTTTTAAATCTGCTTGATGAAAAGATGAGTCAATTATTTCGTTGAGTTTAGTTTGCAATTGCCTAGAGCAATGTTCTTCGTGGGGATATACAGCAACTGCGCCAGGGTTATTATTTCGATATGCCGCTAGGCTT
>CAZEFU010000371.1:0-1535 GCA_964511515.1 uncultured Wenzhouxiangellaceae bacterium | reverse complement strand
GTGGGCTTGTGGGCTTGTGGGCTTGTGGGCTTGTGGGCTTGTGGGCTTGTGGGCTTGTGGGCTCATATTAGGTGCAACTCCTTTTAACTTACACATTAACTATCCAATCAATGCAATCTCACGGCTCCCTCGTGCCGATCATATCAATGTAACATCACAGCTCCATTTATGATGTGAAGGTTACGATATCAGTCTTTTCACAAA
Source organism: uncultured Wenzhouxiangellaceae bacterium (assembly GCA_964511515.1). Classification (GTDB taxonomy): domain Bacteria; phylum Pseudomonadota; class Gammaproteobacteria; order Xanthomonadales; family SZUA-36; genus SZUA-51. Next base: position 1,331 of record CAZEFU010000371.1, on the reverse strand, counting down.
AAATCTATGGGTAATTTTACCCTTCCTTAATAGGGTGATTTACCAAGCTTGGGTCCAGTCTCCGCTTTTGCCGTTAAGCTACGCAAAAACTATTGAACGAGCCTATTTGGTGAATACTAAAATCGAGTTTATTCTACCGTCTCAATACCATGCAATAGAGCTAGTAGCCGCAACAAGGTTCTAGTTTTTAGAGACTAGGTATCTGATATTACCGAATGAGCATTATTGATTACCTACGTTTGTTTCAGGATGATCCAGAAACTGGCGGTATTTTACGGTTGGTGAGATCGGCGGCGATATTGATGAACAAGCGACGAAATTTCTTGCCGATAATATTACTTAACAACAGCAATATCTACAGTTGGTGTATCCCTCAAGAGAAGCGCATGGATCATACCGGGATGATTATTCCCATCTGCAGCATAATAAGGTTTACTAGTTTTCTGAACCTTTCTTCAGGTCTGCAAATCTAAGCCCCGCCAATAAGCTTATGCCCGCATAGATAATCACCCCGATAACTATCAAAGCAGACAGCCAACTGGCTCGTTGCAGTAAATAAAACTCACCCCACTGATTGATATCTGGAGACAAATAGTACAAACCAAGCCCCATAAGAGTTGCGGCCACAAACACAGCTAATCCCACTCGTGACCAACCAGAACCAGGCTGGTAATGACCCTGCTTGCGTAATGCTCGATATAGCCAAGCAGCATTCAGCCAGGAGGACACGCCACTGGCGAGAGCTAAGCCTGCATGTGCGCCCGAAATATCCAGTAACAGCATGCTGCCAACAAAAGCCACATTCAACAGCATATTTATACCCATAGCGAGTATGGCTATGCGCATTGGAGTTTTGGTGTCTTGGCGGGCATAAAAGCCTGGTGCGAGTACTTTAACCGCAATAAATGCTGGCAAACCAGCCGCATAAGCCATTAAGGAGAGTGACGCCATATACACATCATGTGTTTTAAATGCCTCGTACTGAAACATTGTTGTCAATAATGGCGCTGCCAAAACCGCTAAAGCAACCGCTGCCGGAATAGTAATTACAACAGCCAGGCGCATTGCCCAGTCAATGGTGGCAGAAAAAGCCTGAGTATTACTGGATGTATGCATGCGCGCCAGGCTGGGTAGAATTACAGTCGAGAGCGCTACTCCAAATACACCAATCGGAAACTCCATTAAGCGATCTGAATAACTAAGCCAGGAAACACTACCCACGATTAGAAACGAGGCAATCAGCGTATCAAATAATAAATTTACTTGAGCAACTGATGAACCAATCAAAGTAGGTATCATCAGTTTTAGCATTCGCCGTACACCGGAATGTT
>CAZEFU010000370.1:0-2252 GCA_964511515.1 uncultured Wenzhouxiangellaceae bacterium | reverse complement strand
CGGTGAACATCATCATATATATCCTGCTCATTTGCCCAGGCCCTGGGCGAGAAATACAAGCATTTACGGTTTTTCCAATTATATTACCGGGGTTGAAATTCATGGCTATTTCCTGAAATACGCTAATTTGTTAAGTGTATTAAACCCTGGTTGTTTCTCAAAACATGAGAAGCAATACCATTTTGTATAAAAATTTATATGCCCGGGAATACAGACATAACTCAAGTTATAAACGCACACGCCAGAGTGAGTGCCCGCTGTTGAAATACTTTTTCTCGAAAGGACTTACAAAACCATCCTCGAAGCTCTCACTGCCTAGTTCCTCTACCACGAGGGCGCTATTGCCCAAAAGTTGGGCCGCTAATGCGAACTCATCAAGATAAATTTTCCAATTACTACGCGCCTCGATAGGCGCGCCGAGTTTGAGCAGCAAGGGGAATACTGGATGGCCATGCCAACGGCGCAAAAGGTGAGTTGGTTTTGGCCAAGGGTTTGGATAATAAATCTTAATCTCATCAGGTACAAGATTCTCTTGCGCTAGTAACCGCCAAAAATCTGCGGCCTCTGCCCTTAATAAAATACAATTCTTCACCCTCACCGCTTGTGATTCCAGATTTGCCTTATCGCCTGCGCTTAACTCGCCCCTGCCAAGACGCTGTGGTGATTGAGCAATGCCTATAACTAGCCTCTCAGGGTTCTGCTCAGCCAAACGCAGACTGCTGGTGCCAGTGCCACAGCCGCTATCGAGAATAAAGCCTGCATCTAATTCATCACTACAAACATCAAGCAATGCCCTAAAAGCTGTTTTTGTATGCTCTTTGATTGGGGCTTTCCAGGTATTTTTTGTGTGCCTGTTCAGCACTTGTTCTAATTTCGAATGAACAGTAGTTTGTGCAGACTTAATTTCCTTTGAGCGCATCTTTGCATCATACAGGATGACGGACAGCGCAAGTTAGGGTATAACATCTATCTGAATCTTCTTAATTATGAGTGACAAGTGTTTAGTACTACACCAGCAGGAAGCAAAATATTCACTAGCAAGGCAACTTTCTCATTTCAACGAGGCGGTAGTCTGCCGGAAATTCAACTAGCCTATGAAACTTTTGGGCAAGCGAATGCACAGCAGAGCAATATTGTCTTGCTCTTCACTGGGCTGTCTCCTTCAGCACATGTTACGGCTAACGCTCGTGACCCCGCGCCTGGCTGGTGGGAGGCAGTAGTAGGGATTGGCAGACCGATTGATACCAATCATTGGAGGGTGATCTGTATTAACTCTCTCGGTAGCTGTAAAGGCTCAACTGGGCCAGCAAGCACTAATTCGGCGAATGAAAAACCCTGGCGTCTCGATTTTCCGGAATTAACAATTGAAGATATTGCCAGTTCCACTAATTTACTGCTCGAACATCTTGGCATTGAAAAACTAGCCGCTGTAGTTGGTCCCTCAATGGGCGGCATGTCGGCTCTAGCTTGGTTAAAACAAAACCCTGGCCGCGCCGCACACCTTTTGGCTATATCTACGGCCGCTGCCGCCGAACCATATGCAATTGCTATTCGATCTTTACAGCGCGAAACAATTTGCAACGACCCAGACTGGCAAGATGGTAACTACACCGAGTCTTTATGGCCGCAAAACGGTATGCGTATGGCACGCAAGATAGGCATGGTCTCATATCGCTCATCGGCAGAATGGCGCGAACGCTTCGGGCGTGACAATCAAGTACGTTATGCGCAAACTGACTGGGGTATGAATTATGCAATCGAATCATACTTACAGGCATCAGCCGAAAGATTTATTGGACAATTCGACCCGGCCTGCTACATTGGCTTGTCACGGGCGATGGACTGGTTTGATGTATGCGGTGACTCAAGCCAATTATGTCATTCAAAAACCACCCCTGACTCTAAACAAGTGGCAGATGCACTGAAGTCGACAAAGCTACAATCAGCCTGTGTTATCGGAGTTAATAGTGATCTATTATTCCCACTGCACCAGCAACAACAACTAGCTGAGGCCTTACAGCTAACTGGGGCCAGAGTTGAACTTCATCAACCAGCATCTCTGCAAGGGCACGACTCATTTCTTGTAGATCATGATCGCTTTAACCCAATTATCAGGCAATATTTCAGTAGTCTTGACTGTTAGCCTCAAGCCCTCCATACTAGCGCCGTAACCGCTGCCGGGATGGCGGAACTGGTAGACGCGCTGGATTCAAAATCCAGTTCTGGTAACAGAGTGGGGGTTCGATTCCCCC
>CAZEFU010000369.1:0-2260 GCA_964511515.1 uncultured Wenzhouxiangellaceae bacterium | reverse complement strand
CAGCTATAAGGGTATCTGTTTGTAAATGTACGGTTCTATTGTCTGCGTTCAAGGAAGCAGACAGAACTTCTATACCCTGGTCAATTTGATAGTTTGCAAGCGTTTGGGCGCTTGCTGAGGTCACCGCTTCGCTAAAGAAGATATCTACTTGATTCGGGTTTTGAACAACCGCCCCCTCTATCGTTGGCAGAGTAGTATCCATCACGATGGTCAAAGTAGCCTCAAGGCTGGCAACGCTATCCAAAGGGTTGCTCACAACACAATGAAATACTGCCCCATTATCGATAGCCGTTACCTCTGCCAGGGTGTAGCTGCTACTTGTTGCATCTGGAATTATCCCACCATTGCGAAACCATTGAAAATTTAATGGTGTACTACCAACAGCCGTTACGCTAAATGTTACCGATGAGCCTTCATTAACGCTCTGCGAGATTGGCTGGCTAGTAATACTTGGAGATACTGACGCAAGGCTTCTGGACAATGCCAGTTCAGTGTATGTGGTCATCATTGCTAAATTGGCTACTGTTACTGAACCATCATCATTCGCAAAAACCACACCTGATTCACCGTTATATTCCCAGTTAACCGTCTCCCCTGCCAACAGTTGAAAATTCTGAATACGGCGCATAGTTACGTTCGAAGTGATAGGCGTGGCTCCATTATAGAAATTACCCGTGGCTGGATACTCAGGATCTGGTGGCGTACCGCTGGTATCGATATCTACTTTTATTGGGATGCTAAATTGCTCGCGGGTATCGACTATATTCGCGCTGTCCCATCTTTGATAACGATTGATAACACCTCGCAAGCGTCCAGTAAATCCACCTGATCCATTAACAATACCCGGATCATCATCCGCTGAGCTATTGCTAAAGGCAGGAAACGCCTGATTTCTCACTAGTGCAGAAGCAGTATCCAATGGTTCCCACCAATTGGCGCCAAGCGGCGGGCCCTCAGATACTCCGTGGGCTCTTTGGTCCCAAACAATATGATGGCCGACATTTTCTTGTTGAAGTGCATCAATAAATGAAATCCCCGTTACAAGGCTTTGGCCCACCATATGACGAAAATTAATGGTCTTGTCATTTTGACCAACAACCGAGCTGAAGTGCAGATTACGAAAGTCGTGATCTGCTAACAGTCCACGGCTGGCATCATGAGATGCCCAAACATTTATACCCAAGTCATCAACTAAGCCCAACTCAACTGCCCCACCCCAGTGTGCTCTTAACATAGCATGCTGTCCATCACTTAAAAGCCGTGCTGCAGTACCACCAATACGAGAAGAAATTCGGCTAAAGTGACGTGCATAACGCAGTGCCAGAAAGTGTGCCCCTGTTCCGCCCATTGACTGCCCAGACACACTCACACGATCAAGGTCAACACCAGGGTAATGCTCGGCTAGATAGGATAAAAGATGCATAGCTCTTCGTTGGGTGTAGTTAGGAACCTTGCCCTCGGCAACCACACCGCCAGGCATTTGGTCGTTATAGCCAGTCCACCAAGTATTTGCAGTATCATTTGGTGAGATACCAAAGTGACCTGAGCCTCCTCCTGTTCCTGGAGATCCACCAAACGCATGTAAGCCTATTCGTACAGGTAAAATATTTTCCGTAGTGGCAGTATCTGGAACTGCAAAAGTAGAGATGAATTCTCGTTTCGCATAACCAGGACTATCAAGAAAATCATCTGTAATCTGACTGACTGTGATTTTGGTAAACTTGGAGAAGCTGAAATATTCCGTAGCAATAACTGTGGGCCACGGGGGTTGGATAGTATTGTTTACAGTAACTGTAAAAGATTCAATGGTTACATTTCCACCCTCATGAGCCTCCATGGTAAGCTGCCACGATTTCCCGCCCTGAATAAAATCAGGACGAAAATCAAACCTTCGTTCTGCCTCATTCCAGAGCATACCAGGCGGTAGTCCATTGACAAATATTCGTGCATCAGGGTGGGCGACAATATTTATTGTGTAACTTTGTTCTTCCTCAAAAACCTGAGGGCCTGGATTAGAAAGCAACGCAGTACTTTCCGCTCTGACTTGTGCTGGAGCTGCAATAGCAAATATTAAACATGACATCACTGCTGTCATGACAACTACAAGATTCTTTTTCATCAGCTAATAGGCTTGGGAATGACTTTTACTACTCAAAATCATCATCAAATATCAAGTCGGTTATTGTATTAGCACCAGTGGTGATACGAATATCATCAAAGTATGAGGAGTCATTAAATGAACCCAAACCAATTTGACCTG
>CAZEFU010000368.1:0-2261 GCA_964511515.1 uncultured Wenzhouxiangellaceae bacterium | reverse complement strand
CTGACCCCATTTTATTCTGACCCCATTTTATTTTGCTTATGGGAGAGCGTCTAGTTCTGGGTTTTCCTTGGTGATTATTATCAAATCTTGCTTGCTTACGCCAAGTTGCAAAATAGCGGTGCTAGCTACGAATATTGATGAATACGTACCAATTAGCACACCAACCAATAAGGTGAAGGCGAAGCTGTGAATGATTTCACCGCCAAAGTAGAACAATGCCAGCAATACCATAATGGTGGTCAAAGAAGTCATTATGGTGCGCGATAATGTTTGATTGATTGATATATTCACAACTTCCAAAGGCTCTTGCTTGCGCAAGCGACGGAAATTTTCTCGAATACGGTCATACAGAACAATTGTATCGTTCAGTGAATAACCAATTACCGCTAGCAAAGCAGCCACAACTGTTAAATCGAACTCGATTTGGAATAAGGACAAGATACCTGCAGTAATTAGAACATCATGAATCAGGGCTGCAACCGCGCCAACGGAAAAACGCCATTGGAAACGAAACATAATATAGATAAAGACCCCGGCAAGAACCCATAGCATGGCTAAACCACCCTGCTCGGTTAGTTCTTCACCTACCTGCGGCCCTACAAATTCTACGCGGCGCATTTCCACGCCATCGCCCAGTGCTTCCAACACCCTACTGGAGATTTCCGCATTACTGGTCTCGCCGCTGGCGGCTAGCCTAACTACGATATCATTGGCACTGCCAAATGTTTGAACTATGGCATCGCTTAAATCGGCAGCGACTAAGTTAGCGCGAACTTCTTCCAGCTTGGGTGCCTTGTCATAGATGACTTCAATCAGCGTACCACCGGTGAAATCGAGGCCGAAATTAAGCCCTTTTGTCGCCAGCGAGCCAATTCCAACTATTAGTAAAATACTGGAAAACGCAATTGCTATCCAGCGTTGGCGCATAAAGTCGATATGTGTGTTTTTTAGAATTTCCATTTTATTAATCCCGTAATCTTATATCGACAACTTGCTGACTTTAGCTCGGCGACCATATATCAGGTTAACCAAGCCGCGGGTCAAAACAATTGCAGTAAACATTGATGAAATAATACCTAGCGATAAAGTTACCGCGAAGCCTTTAATTGGCCCAGTACCAAAGGCGAACAAAACTATGGCGGCAATCAAAGTGGTGATATTGGCATCGGCAATGGTTGAGAAAGCCTTATCATAACCAGCTCGAATTGATGCCAGTGGCGTATTACCATTGCGTAATTCCTCGCGGATACGCTCAAATATAAGTACATTGGCATCTACTGCCATACCTACTGTTAGAACGATACCTGCAATACCCGGCAGAGTAAGAGTAGCACCAAGTATTGATAGCATGGCAACAATAAAGACCAGGTTCACAAATAGGGCAACATTGGCAATAAGACCAAAGATTTTGTAGTAAATTGCCATAAATATCAGCACTAATACAAAGCCAATCACAACCGACTTAAAGCCTTTCTCGATATTATCTTTACCCAGGCTTGGGCCTACTGTGCGTTCTTCAATAATTTCAACCGGGGCTGCTAGAGCACCAGCGCGTAATAACAAAGCTAACTGCCCGGCTGCATCAACTGAATCCAGACCAGATGTTTGGAAACGCGAACCAAGTGGCTCTCTGATCACTGCAACTGAAATAACTTCTTCGGTTTTAATTCCGCCAGGTTTATTTTCAATAAACACAACACCCATGCGGTTACCAACATTATTCCTGGTGAAATCAAGCATCCGTTTGGCACCAACGCCATCCAGGGATACTGTTACCGAGGGCGAACCTGAGCGTTGATCAAAACCTGCCGATGCTCCGGTTAATTGATCTCCAGAAACAATCATGCGTTTTTTCAATAATACAGGCTGATTTTCTCGATCGTAATAAAGTCTTGAAGTTGGTGGGATTCTACCGGTCTGTACAGCAGTAATTGCATTTGCCGTTTCATCTACTGCGCGGTACTCCAGAGTAGCTGTGGCACCCAGAATCTTTTTCGCTCTGGCTGTATCTTGTACTCCTGGCAATTGCACTACTATACGGTCACCGCCTTGCTGCTGAACCAAAGGCTCGGCCACACCTAACTCGTTTACTCGATTGCGTAGGGTAATGATATTTTGCTTCAAGGCAGTATCTTTCAACTCCTGTAGAACCATATCGGGTACGGTTATACGCAAATTATAACTTTGTCCACCAGCGATCTCCTTAGTGTCTAGTACCCCAAGACCAGTATCGTTGGTGATGATTCTTAAAGCTTTATCCC
>CAZEFU010000367.1:0-2267 GCA_964511515.1 uncultured Wenzhouxiangellaceae bacterium | reverse complement strand
ATTTGTTTGGTCCGGATATTGTAAACTGAACACATGAGCAAGCAAATTCATCCAGCGCCATTTGTGTTTATCCCTGGTGCATCACCATTGCTGGTATCGGTGCCACATTCTGGGCTTGAGCTCTTGCCTGGAATGGATGAGTGCTTGACCCCGGCAGGCAGAGGATTAGTAGATACAGATTGGTGTGTTGATGAGTTGTACAAATGGGTGACGAAGAAGGGAGTTGGTTTATTGGTGGCCGGCTATTCTCGTTATGTAGTCGACTTAAATCGGCCCGCAGATGATAGCAATCTTTACCAAGCTAAAACAACGGGTTTATTTCCACAGTATACATTTGCAGGCGATGCTCTGTGGTTAAAAGATACTCATTTTGAGTTTAGCCATGACTGGATCAAGGAGAATATTTGGCAAGCCTATCATGCGCAGATAGAAAAGCAATTGCAGCGCTTACGGGAAGAGTATTCCTATGCAATGCTGCTAGACGCACACTCGATAGCAGCCGAAGTACCAGCCTTATTCTCCGGGGCTTTAGAGGATCTTAATCTTGGCAGCTATTCGGGTAAGAGTGCAGATCATAGCCTCATAGAAGCGGTTTGGCAGAGCCTTGATGACCCTGAGTACAGTCGCGTGTTAGATGGGCGTTTTAAGGGTGGCGCTATAACTAGGGCTTACGGCAAACCAGAGAATAATATCCATGCCTTACAGCTAGAGCTGTCACAGGCGACATACCTGAATTCTCAATCCTCACCGCCACAGTTAGATCCATCCAGAACAGCACAAATTCAAGTTGTATTGAGCAGAATGGTAGATGCAATGTTGGAATGGAGGCCTTTTGATCATGGCTGAGTATTTTGCTCCATATATATTTACTGATCAAGGCTGGCAAACATCAGTAAAGCTTACAATTACAGACGATGGTTGTATCGATTCGCTTGAGCCGGGTGTTACAGCAGACTGTGAGAATACCTTTTCTGGTGCTGTAATCCCGGGAATGGTAAATCTACATAGCCACGCTTTTCAACGCTCACTAATTGGTGAAACCGGGTTACGCAGGCAAGGCAGTGATAGTTTCTGGAGCTGGCGTGAGGCAATGTACCAGCGAGTCGGCGAGTTAAGCCCTGATAGAATCGAAGCAATTACAGCTTACTGTTATATGGAGCTATTACAGGGAGGCTATACCTCAGTGGCTGAGTTTCATTATCTGCATAAGCAGTTAAATGGTACTGCCTATCAGAACCCGGCAGAAACCTCCGAACGAATATTTAGCGCCGCTAACAGCAGTGGTATCGGTTTAACCTTATTACCAGTTCTTTATTCTTGGGCAGGGTTTGGGGAACAAGCACTAAGTGAGTGCCAACTACCGTTTCAACATGATCTGGATAGCTATCTTGAGCTTCTGGATAAAGTTGATAAACTCGCCTCAACATCAAGTAAATTTAACTGGGGTGTGGCGCCACACTCTTTGCGTGCGGTTAGCAAAAACCAACTATGTGACTTAATTGATTATTTGCAGCAACAGCAGCTTAATGTCCCGGTACATATTCATATCGCTGAGCAATTACAAGAAGTAGAAGAATGCCTGAGTTACTATGGGGCAAGCCCTGTGCGCTGGTTGCTAGATAATTTTGCAGTTGATCAGAACTGGTGTCTGGTACACGCAACCCATGTAGATGCTGATGAGCTTAAACAAATGCATCAACATGCAGTTGTTGCTGGCCTTTGTCCCACCACTGAAGCTGATTTAGGCGATGGGATCTTCCCGGCAGCAGATTGGCAACAGTTAGGTGGAGCTTGGGGCATAGGTTCAGACAGTAATATTTGTGTATCTCAAAGCGAAGAACTGCGTTTTCTGGAATATACTCAAAGGCTGCAACACAAAAAGCGGAACGTGCTCGCAGCAAGCGGTGATCAAGTTGGCACCAGACTGTACCAACAAGCTCTGCAAGGCGGCTTACAGGCAAGCTCAAGACCGACAAGCACTGGCATTGCAGTAGGTCAGAGGGCGGATTTCTTGCTGCTTGATTTAGAACATCCGCTATTATTAGGCAAGCAGCAGCAACAATGGCTCGATTGTTGGGTTTTCGCAGGTACTGCGCAAATGCTAAAACAAGTATGGGTGGCTGGTGAATGTCAGGTAAATAACGGGCGCCATATAAATCAAGATGCAATTACAAATGCCTGGCAAAAAACCTGGCAGGAAATAGGATAGAAAATGGATCTAAAGGCACAATTATTAATTCAGCAACAACACTGGGCAGGCCAACGAA
>CAZEFU010000366.1:0-2275 GCA_964511515.1 uncultured Wenzhouxiangellaceae bacterium | reverse complement strand
GGTGCACTTCGCGTTGATTGATTAAGCATTGCTTGGGTTTGTGCAAAAATTCGATTGGATCTTCAATGGTAAGAATATGATTTCTTGTATTGGTATTAATATGATCAACCATTGCTGCAAGAGTAGTAGACTTACCTGAACCAGTTGGCCCGGTAACTAATACTAAACCTCGTGGAACATCAATTATATCGCGGAAGATTGGTGGCGCTTGAATGTCCTCAAGAGTCCAGATATTAGTTGGAATTGTACGAAAGGCCGCACCAATGCCACGATCCTGATGAAAGGCATTTACCCTGAAACGAGCCACCTCTGGTACTGAGTATGAATAATCCACCTCCAAATTGGCTTCAAAATCACGCCGCTGATGATCATTGAGAGTGCTGTACACCAACTCCTGCAATTCACGATTATCCAGAGACGGCATATCCATGCGTCTAATATCACCATCTACACGAATTACCGGCGGCATACCTGCCGATAAATGTAGATCAGATGCCTTATTCTTTACCGAAAAGGCGAGTAGTTCATTAATATCCATTTTTATCCCTCATAGCTGGCACCCTGCACTAAAATCATCACCTAAATGGTGATCGATTAAACTTGTTATCATGGTAACCCTAAAGTTTATACCCTAACCATAGAATACTTTAGTACTTTTAGGCAAGTATGTCTGGACTTTTCCAATCTTATTTTGCGCTGAATAAGCGCATATTAACCGCTACAGAGCTCGCCGAGCGGGATTCTGGCTGTGTGCGTTTACTGGCTGTGAGTAAAAAACAGCCAGCTTCGAAGATACAGGAATTATTTAATCTAGGGCAAGTTGCATTTGGCGAAAGCTATGTGCAAGAAGGGCTGAGCAAGATAATTGAATTATGTGATTTGCCTATTGAGTGGCATTTTATTGGCCCTTTACAGAGTAACAAGAGTCGCCTGGTTGCCAACCAATTTGACTGGGTTCAGAGTGTAGATAGTGAGAAACTACTTCTACGCCTAGCTAATCAGCGACCAGAGCAGTTACCACCTTTGAATATTCTTTTGCAGATAAATATTGATGCCGAGCCGCAAAAGCGTGGCATTGACCCCAATAAGTTAATATCTATGGCACAACTGGCAATGGAGCTAAACGGAGTTAAGTTGCGTGGCTTGATGGCAATCCCCAAGCTTGGCAAGCCGCTTAAGGAGCAACAGCAAAGTTTCGAAAAACTTGCTCATCTTATGCAACAAATCAAACCACTTTCAGCTGAGATTGATACACTATCCATGGGCATGTCGGCAGATCTAGAAACTGCCATTGCAGCAGGTAGCACAATGGTAAGAGTAGGCTCTTCACTGTTCGGGCCGCGCCAGGAGTAATCTTGTGAGATACAAACTATGACAACTATCAGTTTCATCGGCGGCGGTAATATGGCGGCGGCCATCATTGGGGGCTTATGCTCTGGCAATTCGCCAGCTGCCTTCAATATTCGTGTGGCCGAACCACTGGAAGAAACCCGCAAACTACTTGAGGCTCAATATCCAGTGCAAACATTTGCCACAGGTGTAGAAGCAGTAATTGGTGCCAGAGCAATAGTCTTGGCGGTTAAACCACAAATTATTCCACCGGTTATACAGCAAATCAAAGCTTCTTTTACATCCGAGCAATTATTAATCTCGATAGCTGCAGGCTTTTCTTGTGGGAAAATGGGAAAGCTGTTGCAAACAAATGCAGCCGTTATTCGTGCCATGCCAAACACCCCCGCACTAATTGGCATGGGAATAACTGGTATGTATGCCAATAACAACTGCAGTAGTAAGGATATGAGCCTTGCAGACGAAATTCTCTCGGCTGTGGGTCAAACAATCTGGGTAGATAATGAAGGCTTGATGGATGCGGTAACCGCTGTCTCTGGCTCTGGGCCAGCTTATGCCTTCTTTCTTATCGAGGCTATGCGCGATGCTGGCATAGAGGCCGGCTTGAGTGCAGAGATTGCTACAGCATTAGCTGCCAATACAGTTGCTGGTGCCGGACAGCTCGCTTTAACTAATACTGCCGATGTAAGTGAACTACGCCAGCAGGTGACATCACCTGGTGGTACCACGGCAGCTGCCCTGGATGTATTAACCAGCTCTGGTTGGGATAAAATTCTACACCGTGCAGTGTTACAAGCCCGCGACCGGGCTCTTGAGCTAGCTAAGGAAGGGTAAATATACAAATGGAACAATTCGGTAATAATTTTAATAACGCTGGTAGCTGGCTTTTGGAAACACTGCTAACACTGTATTCTTTGATTCTGCT
>CAZEFU010000365.1:0-2278 GCA_964511515.1 uncultured Wenzhouxiangellaceae bacterium | reverse complement strand
CTTCTTCTGAATCTGAGAGGCTTGTTTTCTTATAATTTCTTATCCTTACATACCCAATTGAATCTAGGTCTACAGTTTGCGCCTGACTACCGAAGTATAAAAAATAACGTGAGATTAAAATTTGATCAGAGTTTCCAGTGTCGCGATTTAAGTTAACAAGGTTTGGCGTGCCATCTGGGTTGCTATGATGGGAGTCCTCTTGTATCCAGTCACCGCTTTCATCCTTGTGATATATATTATCTCCGAGCATCTGTACTCTACTTCCGTTGCGTAATGGTTTTTTTAATGAAAAACGATCATCATCCCAGTAGCCTTGGAAACTAATCTTTTCCGATACTTTCATCAGAAGTATGCATTTCCTTTTCACGTTTCCAAGGGTGCTACCGCCAACCCCCACTATCCAATCACCGACCTTGGCTGCTTTTCGGATGCCTGGCTTACAAGTTGCTAAAGTGCACAAACCATGAAAGGGATTTGGTGCAAAACCAAAATCTCTGGTAATGGCGTACGTGTATAAATGGGAGTTTGGCTCTATCAACACACTACATTTCCGCCATCAGTCTTCGGGGATGGCGTGCCATCTGGGTTTTGAAATTGACTTTTTCCTTCTAAGGCACCGATAACAGAGTCTGATCTCCACCCAACAATCGAAGTAGCGTATTTTTTTAAATTATCTGAAATTTCGACTTGGTCCTTTAATCCATTCTCATACACACCAATTATTGGCTTTCCAAGTTGATGGGCAGCCTTAATTTCCCAGTTAACCCATGGCCTTTCATGGGTCTCTTTGCCGATAACAACAATCACTTGGCTAGCCCAACGCATTTTCATTCGCAAAAGCCGCTCAATAGTACGATCACTAACCTTGTTTTGATCAAGGCGTTTCTGATTTTCTGGTTTGACCCTAATAGAGCTATTCCTTAATTGATATCCCTTGCCAGATAACATATCTGTCAAACCATCGACGCTAGCGTCATCTTTATGATGATGACTTACAAAAACGTTCTTAATTATATCCGACATTCATTCACTCCATAATATGGGCTTCCATTTATCCAGTTTTCGACATCTAGCTGCAAAGGTTCTGCGTATATTGATTCCGACTATTATCTATCTTACCTGCCTTTGAAATTCTGTTGTCAAATGCTGTCTGGATTACACTCTTGATGGTTGATTCATTACTACACGCGTAATCCCATGTGTAAATTTCGGCATAGTCACTTTTGATATTATCGGCCAATCTAGGAGGAATATCGCTGTAGTTATACTTATTATCACGGGAGAGGGGAAATGTGGGAAGTAAAATACCGACCAAGCCGGAGTATCCGCCCACTTTTTTATTTAACCCAGCAGATATCTCCCAATCCACATGTTTTCTACAATATGTCTTTGGGCCTACTAAGACCATAACCACTGACGAATCCGTAAGATAGCCCTCTTGAATTAATCTTTTAATGTAGTCAGTGCTAATATCGGTGTTTATATCTCCAGGCTCAACAGACTTACTTATGAATAAATGCCCAAACATCCTCTCAAATTCATTACGATAATATTGATCATCTTTATGATAGTAAGTGATAAACACTTTGTGTTTAGTACTAGCCGAGTTTTGGTGCCAATTCATTATTTGACCTTCCTATATCACTTCCGCCGCGCTATTCTAACTACCAGTGCAAAATGTTCAGAGCCCCCTTTGGGTCGTTACTGACACTCTTACAGTGACGATTCAATTTGGCGTTGATTGTATGAATCATTGACATCAATGTATCGCAATGCAGACTTCATATCTTTCCAACCAATGTATTCCATGAGCGATTTAACATCCCATTGATTCGCGCCGGCCCAGGTAGCAAAGCCTCGACGAAGCGAATGGGAAGAAAAGTCATTTACATTTTTTAATCCTGCTTCTTTAATCAGTTTACGTAACAGTGGAATGATACTGTTTGCATGCAAAGACAACTCCCCGATATTACCCCAGCGGTCTATACGTCGAAATACAGGTCCATTGCTGAGATTAGCAGCGGTTATCCAATCCAGATAGGCATCAACAGGACATAGTCGACTTAAAGTAGGTACTTTGAACGTTGTGCCTAATTGCTGCTTATCGGTTTTAGTCCTCGGTAAAAACAGCGTCAATCCCTCCCCTGGAGCGACTTCAATGTTACTAATATTTAGTCGACGAAGTTCATCACTTCGGAAACCCCGCCAAAAGCCCATTAATAGAAATGCTTTATTTCGCAAACACTGAAATCGCTGGACGTTGTCTCGATTATTGATA
>CAZEFU010000364.1:1050-2291 GCA_964511515.1 uncultured Wenzhouxiangellaceae bacterium | reverse complement strand
ATCAGGAACAATCAAACCAATTTTAATCAAATGATGTTCAACCACACCGCCGATATCGGCAATTATCGAGGGTACAAATTTGCCACCAGGCTTAAAATAACCACCCTTGGGATCAAAAACCGCCTGTAACTCCTCAGCCAGAAAGGTTACATCGCCACCTTTACGGAAAACCGCCGACATCAACCGAGTTAATGCCACGATCCATTGAAAATGATCCATGTTTTTAGAATTGATAAATATCTCAAACGGCCTGCGCTGTTCGTGATCTGTACCTCTATTCAAAACAATATCGTTAATGGTGACATACATGGCATGGTCATCCATCGGGGTTTTTATTTTATAGGTAGATCCTTCGAGTGAGTCAAAGCCCTCTGGGCGCTGTACCGCCTCGGTCATGCGGATAATATTATCCGAGGACTTTTCAACTCGGGTCTTTTTCTCAGCAGCCTTCTTTTCCTTAGAAAGTACTTCAAAGTCTACAATTTTGCCTTCAATTCTTACTGTCATTTCTATCTCCAGGTTTTATAACCTGTGTATTTTGTTATCACTTAGTAGTTAATGTATACGCGAACACACGCGCCTTAAAACTTGCCGTAATAGCCTTCTTTCAAGGCATCGAACAAGTTTGCAGCAGAGTGCCTCTCGCCATCATAATCAATTTCTTCATTACCCTTAACTTCCACCACCTGGCCATCATCTAGCACAAACCGATAAGTGGTGTTTTCAAGGTCTTCCTCTTTTACCAACACACCTTGGAAAACCTCGGGGTTGAAGCGGAATGTTGTACAACCTTTAAGACCTTGCTTCCAGGCATACATATAAATATCTTTGAAATCCTCGAAAGGGTAATCAGTAGGCACATTGGCAGTTTTAGAAATCGACGAATCAATCCACTTTTGCGCTGCCGCCTGAATATCAACATGCTCACAGGGGCTAACCGCATCGGCACTGATAAAATAATCAGGCAATTTTTCATCAGCTCTTTTAGATACCGGCATGGCACTTGGGTTTACCAGCTCTCGATAGGCTAATAATTCGTAGCTGTAAACCTCGACCTTCTCTTTAGTTTTACGACCCTCACGAATAATATTACGCGAGTAGTGATGAGCAAAGCTAGGTTCAATGCCGTTGGATACATTATTCGCCAGTGATAGGGATATAGTGCCGGTTGGGGCAATTGATGTGTGGTGGGTATAACGCCCGCCCTCTTCAGCCAAGCTTGCCACCAGTTCCGGGCGATA
>CAZEFU010000364.1:0-1040 GCA_964511515.1 uncultured Wenzhouxiangellaceae bacterium | reverse complement strand
CTTGCTGCATATAACGACTGTAACGCGCGTGCAAGACCTTGCCAGAGACCTGATCACCAACTTTGTAGCCATCATCGAGCATTTCTGGACGCTGACGCAGCATTTTGGCAGTAACTTCAAAATCTTCATGCATGATTGGCGCCGGGCCTTTCTCACGTGCTAACTCTAAAGATTCTTCCCAGCCCGCTAAGGCCATTTCTCGCGAGACCTTTTCGGTGAATTCCAGCGACTCGGCAGAGCCATATTTCATCTGCAGCATGGTCAAAGCAGAACCAAGACCCAAAAAGCCCATGCCATGCCGGCGCTTGCGCACAATTTCATCCCGCTGCTTCTGCAAAGGCAGGCCATTTATTTCGACAACATTATCCAGCATGCGCGAGAATATTTTCACCGTTTTATTGTATTCATCCCAGTCGAAACTGGCTTTATCGGTAAAAGGCTTATCTACATAGCGCGTCAGGTTGATTGAACCCAACAGACAAGCACCGTAAGGAGGCAGAGGCTGCTCACCGCATGGATTGGTAGCCCTAACATTTTCACAAAACCAGTTGTTGTTAGTATCATTAATACTGTCAATAAGAATAAAACCAGGTTCGGCAAAATCATAGGTTGAGGACATAATCATATCCCACAAGCGCCGTGCTGGAATTTCCTTGAATATTTTGCAGGCAACCTGCCCTGAGTCATTAGTTATATAGCCTTTAGTTGTAGGCCAGTCACGCCAAAGCACCTGCTTAGTATCCTCAAGATCCAGCTCATCGCCTTCCTTCTCGCTTATAGGGAAAACCAATGGCCAGATTTCTTTTTCTTCAACAGCCCGCATAAACTCATTTGTTATTAGGAGCGAGCAATTAAATTGTCGCAGGCGGCCATCTTCACGCTTGGCGCGAATAAAATCCATAACATCTGGGTGGCCAACCTCAAAGGTTGCCATTTGCGCACCACGACGGCCTCCAGCTGAAGATACTGTGAAGCACATCTTGTCGTAAATATCCATAAACGACAGCGGCCCGGAAGTATAAGCACCAGCTCCAGATACA
>CAZEFU010000363.1:0-2292 GCA_964511515.1 uncultured Wenzhouxiangellaceae bacterium | reverse complement strand
TCGTATTGGTGAAATTATCTACACACAGAGCATTCTGCTTACTGCTGGTAAGATTGAGCGCCTTACTGAAATCCAGTCCCTGAAAGATATCAGCAACGATATGTTAGAAAAAATTCTGCTGCAACAACCAGATGTAATCTTGATTGGAACCGGCAGCCAAGCACGGCGACCATCTAGCAAGCAAAATTTGGATTGGCTTAATGCTGGGGTAGGAGTAGAAACTATGGACACCCAGGCAGCATGTCGAACTTTCAACTTATTAATGAGCGAAGACCGCGAAGTTGCAGCCATACTGCTACCATTAGTATAATTTCGTTAAATAAAATAGAGGATATTCACCATGAGCCCGCAGATAATTCCGATTCTTGATATGAGCCGCTTTGATTCTGACCGCGATTCCTTTGTTGCTGAAATTGGCGCAGCTTACCGCGAATATGGTTTCTGTGGCTTTAAGAATCATGGAATTGATGCGGATTTAGTGGAAAATGCCTATCAGGTATTTAGGCAGCTATTTGCCATGTCAGAGGAAACTAAACAAGGCTATCATCGCGATGGGGGCTCCGGCGAGCGCGGCTATACTGGTCTTGGGGTTGAACAAGCCAAAGATTACGGCGTACCCGATCTCAAAGAATTCTGGCATATTGGCCGAGAAATTGCCGCTGGCAATCCGTTCCCGGAAATTCTACTGCCAAATATATGGCCATCTGAAATCGCAGATTTCCAGGCCCGTGGGTATGCCCTATACGCTGCGCTAGATTCCCTAGGTAACCGGATTCTAAGTGCCTTGGCATTGCATCTAGGATTAGATGAGAACTGGTTCAATGATAAGGTGAATTTTGGTAATAGCATTCTCAGGCCTATTCATTACCCACCTATTGGCGCTGATACTGAAGAAGGGGCTGTACGCTCAGCTTCACATGAAGATATTAATCTAATCACTCTGCTAGTTGGCTCGCACGAGGAAGGATTACAAGTTCTATCCCGCGATGGTGAGTGGATTCCAATGACCACTCCAGAGGGTACTATTGCAGTTAATATTGGTGATATGCTGCAACGCTTATGCAACCATGAACTACCATCAACCACTCACCGAGTTGTGAATCCGCCGGGTGAGAAAGCTCGTCAATCACGCTACTCTATTCCATTTTTCCTGCATCCTAATCCTGATTTCGAGATTAAGACTCTGGACCAGTGCATATCTGCAGAAAACCCAGATCGTTATCCAGATTCAATTCTATCGCACGATTATTTACTTGAGCGCTTGCTTGAAATAAAGCTGGCTACGTAGAGGTTTAGTTTACTTTACAACTTTCAGGTGCGAGTTTTTGGGTTTTGAAGTATCGGTGGGTGCAACAGGATCGGTACCACTCGGCTTGACCGGAGGTGGCGCGCCAGTTTCGTCTGCAAACATCATCCCCTGACCATTCTCTTTGGCATAAACTGCAATCACAGCCACAGTTGGTATTACTAAACGGCTAGATTTGCCGGAGAATCGCGCACTCATAAGCAGCCTCTCATTACCTAACTCAAGGTTCTGAACTGCCCCAGGCGATACATTCAGAATTACTTTGTCATTCTGAATAACGGATGCAGGCACATCAACACCAGTGACAGTAGCGTCAACCAACAAATGTGGAGTCATACCGTTATCAACTATCCATTCATGCAGAGCACGGATCAGATAAGGACGATTTGGGCTCATGTCTGGAGGAGAAGGCATAAGATATCATCTGCTAAGCTTAAACTACTAAAGCTGCAAATCTATAGGCAATAGATGCTAACTTAAGCAGCAGCGCTTAACTACTTATGAAAGGATACCGTGCATTTCGCGCTCAGCTTCAGTCAAGCTTGCACGGAAAGATTCCCGGTCGAAGATTCTATCCATATATGCTTCCAAAGCCGGGGCTTTGCCATCGAGTTTGATGCTATAAACTGGCAAGCGCCAGAGCAAGGGTGCTAATGAACAATCTACCAAACTTATATCATCATTCATTAGGTAGTCAGAAATGCTAAACAACTCATCCGCCGCAATCAGGCCTTCACGCAATTGTTTACGGCATTGGTCAACTTTCTTTTGCCCGGCGGTTTCAATTTGCCGTGCCAGAGAATACCAATCACGCATAATGCGATAATGCACCAGTCTTAAACGGCCACGCGATACAGGATCAACTGGCATCAGTGGTGGGTGTGGATAGCGTTCATCCAGATACTCTGTAATTACCCGAGCACCATATAAAACCAGGTCTCGGTCAGCCAAAGTTGGGGTTTCATTGTAAGGGTTTAATTCTGCTA
>CAZEFU010000362.1:0-2303 GCA_964511515.1 uncultured Wenzhouxiangellaceae bacterium | reverse complement strand
ACAGGTATCCACTAATGCCACTACCCGGAAACGCAAACTCGTCCTCATCTAATTCTCATTTGATTTATCATTTACGCGAAGTCAGTAAAACCTACGAAGCCAGGGATAC
Organism: uncultured Wenzhouxiangellaceae bacterium; assembly: GCA_964511515.1. GTDB lineage: Bacteria > Pseudomonadota > Gammaproteobacteria > Xanthomonadales > SZUA-36 > SZUA-51. The sequence continues at coordinate 2,194 of CAZEFU010000362.1, read as the reverse complement.
ACAATTCAAACTGACTGTCCCCAGTTTACAAATTGCTTTGGGCGAAAAAATTGCCCTCATTGGTGAAAGTGGTTGTGGCAAAACAACCCTGCTGGATATTTTAACCTTTATCTCTAAACCTACAGAAGCGGCGGCATTTCGCTTTCGACCAGAAAAAGGGGTTACTGCTGTCAATGCCGGGCAATACTGGCAAAAAAACCAGCGCAATAAATTGGGGGAGCTACGCAAATCCCGCATAGGCTATGTGATGCAAACAGGGGGGCTGCTCCCCTATTTGACCGTCAGGGAGAATATTGCACTATCACCCAGATTACTCGGCATCCTCGATGAGGATCTTCTATCTGATCTGGCAAAAGATTTAGGCATTCACCAGCATATGAGTAAATTACCATCTCAATTATCTACCGGCGAAAGACAGCGTGTGGCTATTGGTCGCGCCCTGGCCCATCTTCCAAGTATAGTCATTGCAGACGAACCAACCGCATCACTTGACCCGATTGCTGCCACCAAAATTATGGATCTGTTTATTGGCCTGGTCGAATCCCTTAATATCACCGTCATTGTTGCTAGTCATGCCTGGCGACATGTCGAGCAACTAGGCTTGCGCCGTCTTGCAATCACCACCAAGCGCAACAGTGTCGGCAGTTACACTGAAACCCAGGTCAATGGTTAATCGTATGTTCATTAATGGTGGATGGTGCAGGCTTATCCACCCTACATTAATAAATTGCAATGGGTTTGATAGAAAGCTGGAACGTAGACCGGATAAGCACAGCGTCATCCGGTATCCACTATTTATGCAAAAACTTATCCTCCAATTCAAACACATACAAGACCGCAATAACAGTCTACAAAAAACCATTAGGGAACAAAATGTTTCTCCAGTTTCGTAATCTCATCAGACTCGCTACACATGACTATTTTCGAGAATGGAAGATATCCCTGTGCTTTGTTCTTGCACTTGCCGCAGTACTTGGTCCAATGATGATTCTTTTTGGGCTGAAATATGGTGTTATCACTGGCCTGTTTGATCAACTTAAGGCTAACCCTCAGGCACTCGAAATACGCAGCGTCAACAGCGGCAGGTACGATGCAGACTGGATGGAGTCTATTCGTCAACACCCCTCAGTAAAATTCATAATTCCTGTTACCAGAAAGATTACTTCAAATCTTCAGCTTAAGAGCGAATCCTCTTCTGAAATCATTACCGTTACACTAATACCAACAGCCACTGACGACCCATTACTTCCGGGTATTGGCAGGCTCCAATCCAATCAAATGGTTTTATCAGCAGCTGTTGCAGATAAATTAAACGTAGTAGCTGGAGATACAATTGATGCCAGTTTAGCAAGACGACAAAATGGTAAACGTGAACGAAAACATCTAAGCATAGAGGTAGCTGCTATTGCAGAAGAAAATGCAGCCACTAAAGAAACTGTATTTGTTAACCTCCCTTTCGCTTACTGGGTTGAAGACTATCGCAAGAATATCGAAAAATCTGAATCTCCAGATGCAGAATCTCGCTCAGCAACAATTGCTCCTGGTTTCAGGCTCTATGCCAATACCGTTTACGACATAGAGGCACTGGCTAAACAATTAACAGACGCAGGTATAAAGGTTAAAACCCAGTCCAGAGATATACAACTAATCAAATCCATGGACACCAATATAAGCCATATCTACTGGATAATAGCCGCTATTGGTCTGGGTGGTTTTGCCTTATCACTTGGCTCCAGCCTATGGGCTAATATCGACCGCAAACGCAGAGATTTAAGTATCCTCAGGCTAGTAGGATTTAATACCGGTGGCATTATATGGTTTCCAATCATACAGGCATTCTATACCGCCTTGCTTGGCTGGATGTTTGCGACTTATGTCTACTTTGGTATTGCCTATGCTATTAATCAGCGCTTTGCAAACAAGCTTGAGGGCGACAAAGTTTGTCACTTACTCCCCGAGCATATAGCCTTGGCACTTGGCATTACAGTGCTTGCCTCAACCCTCGCAGCAATCATGGCCGGTTGGCGTGCAGCAAGCATAGAGCCATCCAAAAGCCTCAGAGAAAGCTGATCCACGTCATACCAGCAAAAAATTCCCACCACCCCTCAAAATCCCCGTCATACCCGTCATACCCGTGAAAACGGGTATCTCATGACGCGCCGTATTCTTCCAGACATGGATTCCCGTTTTCACG
>CAZEFU010000361.1:0-2304 GCA_964511515.1 uncultured Wenzhouxiangellaceae bacterium | reverse complement strand
TCGAACTGGTGCCCTTTGCAGAAACCCGCAAATATATGAAGCGAGTACTAACTTATACCGTTATTTATGAACAGCGTCTGGGTCAGCCACCCGTGCCCCTGCTGGAACGCATGCGCCCCATCCCGGCGACCCAACCACAACGGCTTTCTGTTCATCCCACACTTAGCGCCTGTGAGGAAAACTGCTCCTGAATATTATTTGGTGCAGCTTTAGGCGTACCGACAATAACCCCATAGATTGCTGCGAAACAGATTTATTCCCACCCCTCACTTTTGTGAAGTCTTTCACATTTCCAATTGTGTACTAAACCCGGCTACCGCGAAGACCGATACAGTAGATAGATGTATCAGTACAGGAATCCGATTATGTTGACTTTCACCGCGCTTGCCCTCATCAGTCTGGGTATTTTTTATGCTGGCTATTATTTTGGCAATCAGACAGGACGCACCGCCCATATCCGAGCCTATCTTTCGGAAGCTCGAAAACAACGTACCTCAGAGTAAAATACCTATTATTTGGGATAGTCTGCAGGAATAACTTAGGTAAAAATCATATAGTTACACCTTTCTCTTGATATATAACATTAAGTGTTATATACATAATGTATGGCATTATGGAGAGAAAGCAATGAATAAGCAGCCGCAAGCCCTGCCGGTTTATGACGTAGAAGAACTCAGTTTGGAGCAGGCCATCCTGGAGCTGGCCAGCGAAGAGGAAATATACGAAACACAATATCAGAAGGCGACGTCCCTGTTTCTGCAACTATGCGCCTGAGAATAGACGCAGCCCAGTCCTGTCTCTCGAATCAGGCGCGTTCCTGGGTAAGCAGTTCGATAATCTGATCTTCATCCTGAATCCGGTTGGCCAGGATTTCGCCCAGCTTCGACAGTTCCTTGTCCAGCAAAGTCAGATTATCGCAGTGTTCGGCACAATCATATTTCTCATTGAAATCCAGGATATGCTGGGTGGCCGCAGCAATTCTGGGATATACCGCACCGGCCAGTTCATTCACCGATGCACGACGTTCCTTGCCTTCATCAATATAGCTGTAGAGCTGGAAATGGGCGCTGGCCGTGTAATCGACGAGCGACTCGCAAAACTCCTGTAATAGCACCTGCACATCATGTTCTGGCTTGAATGGCCGCATGGCCGCCAGTTCATTCAACAGCGACAGTGTTTCAGTTCTGGATTCCAGTAAAGCACGAAGCTTGCTATGTGAATCTTCTCTGCGTTCGATGACAGCGTTAACCTGCATTATTATTTCCTCTCCAACGTGGTTGTAACCAAATATGCACTTACTTAGCAGTTGATTTCAAGACTTTTTTTAAAATTTACCTTCATTTCAAACATGTACCCAGCGCGGCAGGTACTTTGCCGCCTGCCCCAATGCGGCATCCAGCTGCCGATAATCGGGTTCAGCTTTCGCTACCTGCTTCCAGAACTGTGGTGAATGATTCATATGCCGGGTATGGCTGAGTTCATGAACAAACAGATAACGCACCAGTGCTGGCGGCAAAAACAGTAGATTGCGATTTAAATTAATCCCCCGGTTAGCAGAACAACTCCCCCAGCGGGTTTTCTGTGCACGAATACAGGCTTTTGTGTAGGGTAGTTCCAGCTCCAGTGCAGTTTGTGCCAGCCAGGGCAGCAAGTGCTGGCGCGCCTGCTCGTTTAGCCATTTCTGCAGCCGTCGGCTATTCAGGGTATCGGCTTCGGCTTCCTGAGTTTGTGGATAGTGCAACTGCAAGCATTCCCCTTCTGCTTTTAAACGCACCTGCCTGCTCGACCAGGGCGTGTATCCTACCTGCCAGCCACGCCCCAGCGCACGAAGCTGAATCAATGAAGGTCGCAGTGCATGCTCATCTGGCGCTTTCGCCCAACGTGCTTTCAGTTTTCCCAGGTGTGCTTCCAGCCAGTGTTGACGCCGTTGCAAAATAGCCGGAACCTGGCCGGGATCAAAGCCATTTGGAATCACCACCTCGACCTTGCCCAATGGATTGATCTTGATTAATACCCGTTTGCAGCGGGAACTGACACGCAAGACATAATCAGTCTGGGAATGTGGCAAGGCCTGTGATGGTGGCATAGCTAAACTAATAAATCCGGCGAGCGTGATAAGAGCCTTATCTTAGCCTGAACGCTAGTGTTCTATCCATATGATAATTACGGAACTTGCTATTATTATATGGATGAAGCACTAGCAAAAAATACCCTCCTTTTTAACCTGCATGGCCAGGGCAAGAGCATACTTGAACACAAATAATCAAATGCCACTTACTTTTTAATAGAAACATTTCTTGCTCT
>CAZEFU010000360.1:0-2311 GCA_964511515.1 uncultured Wenzhouxiangellaceae bacterium | reverse complement strand
CCGGTAAGCGAAGTTATACCTGGGTTAAAGCCCGCTTGCAGGAAGGCGGCCTGGTGAAGAAGTCAAAGGCAAAAGGTAGACATCGAAAACGCTGTGATCGTATGCCATTGGCGGGCATGCGGATTCACCAGGATGCCTCAATGCATGAGTGGGTAACGGGCAAGAAGTGGGATCTTGTGGTCACCATGGATGATGCAAACAATGAGATTTATTCTGCATTTTTTGTGCCTGAAGAAGGCACCTGGAGCAGCTTTCGGGGTGTTCGACAGACGCTAGAGAAAAAAGGGTTGTTTAGTACTTTTTATAGTGACAGAGGCGGCCACTACTGGCATACACCTCAGGCGGGCGGCAAAGTTGACAAGGACAACCCAACCCGGTTTGGGCAAGCGATGGCGCATTTGGGCATCCAGATGATTGCGGCTTATTCGCCGCAGGCGAGGGGTCGCAGTGAGCGCATGTTTCGCACGTTACAAGATCGACTGGTCAAGGAGTTGAAGCTGGCTGGTATTACCGGGATGAGCGCAGCTAACCGCTTTCTGAAAGAAAAGTATCTGCCGGCCTTTAATCAACGATTTATGGTCGATGCGGCATTATCAGAAGAGGCATTTGTGCCTTTGCTTGGTGTTCGCTTAGATGATGTACTCTGCATCAAAGCTGGTCGAGTGGTCAATTATGATAACTGTGTGAGTTACAAGACCAAAATATTACAGATACCAAAGATACAGGGGCGACATCATTATGTAAAAGCTAGGGTGATGGTGCACGAATATGCAACTGGCAACCTTGCAATCTTTCATGGATCACGAAAATTAGCAACATACGATACCGAAGGTCACTTAATCGAAGAACGGGAGATGAAAAATGAAGCAGCGGCATAACTACGCACACGAAAACTACAGTTTTGATTATCAACTCGGCAGTAATGTGCTGAGATCAAAGGCTAGATGTAAAAGCGGACAACCCATGTGCTATAAAACCGGACAAGTCTATTTGCTATTAACACGAGGTGAGGTTCAGCGCATTGACTCATATTACATGTAACCGAAATTCGAGGACTGTGATATGGGTAAAAATGAACGCCAGGCTTATCTCAAAGCGATTCGAGCCCGCTATGCACGAGCAAGGAAAAAGGCCAAGGCTGCCATTCTTGATGAATTCTGTTCTGTCTGCGGCTGGTAACAGCGGTTGTTATGGAAATTTCAGATGACTGGGAAACAGGTAAAATTTATCTGGCAATGACTGAATAATGAACTTGACCCGATAGGGTAAACTGAAATTACAGAAGAGATGTTGCTTTATCGAGGCAACTTAATCTGGCAAAGTGACGACTATGGCATTCATCTGTCCAAAACATCTAACTACACTATTCGAAACAATACCATCCTGGATACTGCTAATACGGCTATAAGACTAAATGATTCCTCATTTAACTTAATGAGAAGAAATTCTTTGAGAGAAGGCCGTATAGGCCTGTCTATTGTAGCCATTACAGCTGGCAGCAGATTGCTAACACCCTGCCAGTGAAATACCTCCGACTTTCAATCCTGCAGACTGAATTTTGATCTTAGTTGCCCCCCTTGTTCCCAGCCCCCCAAAAAAACTTGATTTGTATCAGTGCAAACCCCAGAAATTTCTACTACCATGGCTAAATGGGTCATATGCGCTTATATGATCGATCAGCAACAAAAGAGGAAAATTACTATGAAATACCAAAATTCGATACTTATACTACTTTTTCTGGCTACAGTTTTATTCGTCCAGCCAGCCAAAGCTGTGAGTTGTGGTGATGCAATTGCTTCAAATGTAACCCTGACCGCAAACTTACATTGCACCACCGGATATGCTGCCATGGTGGTGGAGGCTCATAATGTCACTATTGACCTGAATGGCTTCACGCTCTCCGGAACTTCAGATTTGACGGGAATATATATTAATGATTTTGATAATATCGAAATTACAGGTGGAATAATTAACGGTTTCTGGGCTGGTATTACTAGCAGTCGTAACGAAGCTTTAACAGTTCATAATACGGTTATTGCCAATACTGGTTATGCAATTATTATTCATGCTGGTAATAATGCACGCATATATAATAATGACTTTATGTTCGCTACTGCTAAAGGTGTGTATATCTACGCCACAACAAGTGTCGAACTTACAGCAAGAAACAACCTCGTGGAAAACAATGAGTTCTACCAGACCCGCACAGGAATACATATCTGCGGTAATACTGCCGATGACAACTTAATCAGAGGTAACTTAATCTGGCAAAGTGACGACTATGGCATTCATCTGTCCAAAACATCTAACT
>CAZEFU010000359.1:0-2314 GCA_964511515.1 uncultured Wenzhouxiangellaceae bacterium | reverse complement strand
CAGGTTATATGTCGGGTGAAATTTGAGGCCTCACCATCAAGGAAAATCCAGGGTAGGAAGGCAATAATGGTGGTAAGCACGCCAAATATTACCGGCTTGGCCACTAGTTGTGCTCCGGAAATTGCAGACTCCACGCCACCACCAAGCCTGTGCGATTCAGAATGAATACCCTCGCCTACCACAATGGCATCGTCAACTACGATACCCAGTACCAACAAAAATGCAAAGGTTGAGAGCATATTCAAAGAAACATCAACATGCGGCAAAAGCACAAACGCCCCTGCATACGCCGTAGCAATACCAACCGCTACCCAAAAGGCCACTAGTGGACGCAGAGTTAACACCAATACGCCCATAACCAACACTAAACCAAGTAATGCTGAGCTGCTGATTGTATTCATGCGGCTCTTGAAATCATCAGAGTTATCAGTCCACAAGGTTAAACTGGCTCCTGGAGGCAGGGTTGTTTGGCGCTCAGCTATCCATTTCCTTACTGAGTCGGAAGCTTGAACTATATCCATTGTCTCGGTAGTCATAACCTGAATCAGGATTCCCGGCTCACCATTCAAGGTGGCTAAAATAGGATTATCATCAAAGCCATCAATTACTGTAGCAACATCGCCGACCCGAATAATCCCCCCGTGCTGAGTCTCCAGGATAATTATTTCTGCAAATTCTTTTTCGGTATCGGCTTGGGCGCGAACCTTAAGCTGGTATGTACCCACCTCCGTACGGACTGACCCTGATGACTGATTAATAGAATTATTGCGAATGGCATCAGCCACCTGAGAAAAGGTCAGGTTGTAGCTACGCAAGGCAGTTTCACTAATCTCTATAGTGACTTCTTCCTGGCGAGCACCAAACAAGCGAACCACAGTAATTGCTGGTAATACCGCCACTTCACGTCTTAGTTTTTCTGCCAGCCTATTGAGCTCACGTATATCTATGTCTCCATGAACAGCGATGCGGATATATTCATTCTCATTTACCCATTGCTGCACTCGCGGTGGCTCAATATCTCGCGGGAATGTGGAAATAGAATCGATGCGGATCTTCACCGCATTCATAAACTGGGTAAAATCGACCTGCTGTTCAGCCTTTATCCAAACCGCACCACCACCCTCACCGGAACTTGAACGCACCCACTCGATTGCATCAAGATCGCTCACAGATTCTTCAATCCGCGCAATGATTTGCTCTTCTACTTCCTGTGGAGAGGCACCTGGCCAGCCCACCCGAATCTCCAAACCTGGAAAGCGCACATGCGGATCCAGTTCGCGTTCCATTTGGTTAAAGCCTATAAAGCCAGAAACAAAGATACCCACCATCATCAGGTTTGCAGCGACTGTGTTATTAGCCCACCAGGCAATAAGTTTGTTCATAGTTATCCCTGACTGCTACTCTGGCAGCCTCTCAATTGCGGTTTAATGGGTTATAAAACCAGCAGCTCTATATTTGTGGCTGTCTGGTAATTGCTCTAACTTCCATGCCATCAATGGCAGTTGGAATTGCTGATGTAACTACTTCTTCTCCAGGCTCGATACCACTGCCTATCAATACTCTGTCAGGAGATGTTGAAAGAACGTTTACTGTACGAATTTCCAGTCGATTATCTGCATTGATAACATAGATTTTATCGGCACTGCGTAGCGCTAAACGTGGCACCACTAATACAGACTGTGAATCTCTACTGATGATTTCTGCGTTTACGAACATTCCTACTGCTATAGGAACTCCGGCATTGGCACCAACACCATATGGATCTTCCACCTCGGCTATTGCATAAATCATACGCGTTTGCTTATCTACCGCAGCATTAGTCCTTACAATCTTGCCTTCCCATGCCTGCTGTGTGTTGCCAACTTTTGCAGTTAAATACACAACTGGAGCATTATCAGCAGTTGCCATAAAGCCCATTGGCAGGTTTAGCTCGCCCAATTGCACATCCGTGAGTGCCAGGCGAATCTGCACTGTATCTGTAGAAAATACCCGGCCCAAGCGCGTGCCTGCAGTCACATACTGACCAACACCAACAGCTTTCTCAGCAACGCGTCCGCGAAACGGCACAGTCAATACTGTGCGTTTGACATTCAGCCGGGCTTCTTCGAGATCAGCCTTAGCTGCACGCAAGCTGGCTTCAGCCTCAAGCACCTGTGGCTTATTAAGAGCGAACGGTGTGGGGACACCTTTGTTGCGTTTCTTACTCCACTCATCAGCCTTGATTTTGGCATTGGCCAGTTCCCGCTGCAAACTTACATTTGCGGCAGCCACTTGCGCCTGGGCACGGACAACCGCTAATTTATAACTGGTATCA
>CAZEFU010000358.1:0-2318 GCA_964511515.1 uncultured Wenzhouxiangellaceae bacterium | reverse complement strand
GCAATTACTTGCCATGGGCGACCGCTTAGAAGAACAAATAAGTAAGGATCGCCGTAAAGACGCGGCCTACAGGTAGTTGTATCCTAGATTCCGCAGTTGACCACTTAAAGGAAGTATTAATATGTTGATGAGTATAATGTTTTATAGGCTTAGTAAACTTACCTATGTGGTGAGTCGTTACGACCTGTATAGCATATTGAATTTCGCGACTGGCGGCGTTGCGAATCGTCGCAATAGCTGTGCTATTACTCCTCATCGCGCCTTGCCAGCCCCAAAATTCAACACACTCTACAGCTCGTTCAACTACGGATTCTAGGATGATGCTAATTCAAGAAATTATTTTCTACGCCTATTCAATCATTATGATTGCGGCAGCAACACTGGTTATCAGTGTACGCAACCCGGTTTATTCGGTGTTGTTTCTGATTCTCACATTCTTTAGTGCCGCAGCTTTGTGGATACTACTGGGTGCAGAGTTTTTAGGAATAATTCTGGTGCTGGTATATGTAGGTGCGGTGATGGTGTTGTTTCTGTTTGTATTGATGATGTTGAATGTCGATCTGTCGCGCTTTAACGAAGGATTTGTTAAAAACCTGCCATTAGGTTTGCTGGTTGCCGGCATTATGCTGGCTGAGATTTTGGTGGTGCTCTGGTACAAAGGGCGCACCGGGGTAGATGCTTATCCCATACCTGAGGCACTGCCGGCAGGTTACAGTAATACCGCCGAGATCGGCGAGCGTTTGTTTACCCAATATTTATGGCCCTTCGAGTTGGCGGGAATAGTCCTGCTAGTAGCCATAGTCGCTGCTATTGCACTGACTATGCGTAAACGCGAGGGTGTTAAAACACAATCAATAGCCAAACAAGTACAGGCCGATAAACGCGACCGGGTCAAACTAGTTGATATACCGGTTGCCGGAACGGAGGATAAATAATGATTACATTGACCCATTATTTAACCCTGGGCGCAATTTTGATGTGCCTGAGCGTTGCCGGAATTTTCCTGAATCGTAAAAACATCATTATTTTGCTGATGTCGATTGAGCTAATGTTACTGGCGGCTAATATGAATCTGATAGCTTTTTCACGCTTTATCGGTAATCCAGATGGCCAGGTTTTTGTTTTCTTTATTCTTACCGTGGCCGCAGCTGAAGCTGCCATTGGTTTGGCAATACTAGTGGCCTTGTATCGTACCCGTCAGTCAATAAATGTCGCTGATCTCGACGACCTAAAAGGGTAGGGGGCAATATAATGAAAGTTGAAACCATGTTGTTACTCATCCCCTTGCTACCACTGGCAGGTGCCTTGGTGGCTGGTTTGCTAGGTCGGCAGGTTGGTAGATCAGGCAGTCATTGGGTAACCATTTTAGGCGTTGCAGGATCATTTGTTCTTTCTATGTTGATTCTTAAAATGCAAATTTTTGATGGCATGGAAACCATGAATTACAGCCTGTATGTGTGGGCTGTTAGTGATTCCATTACCTTCCAAGTTGGTTTTTTGGTTGATCATTTAACCACCTTAATGATGGTGGTAGTTACTTTTGTATCCTTGATGGTACATATTTATACAGTTGGTTATATGCGCGATGACCCCGGTTATCAGCGTTTCTTCAGCTATATTGCTCTGTTTACCTTCAGCATGTTAATGCTGGTTATGGCCAATAACTTTATGCAACTGTTTTTTGGTTGGGAAGCGGTTGGCTTGGTATCGTACTTATTGATCGGCTTTTGGTTTAAGAAAGAAACTGCAATTTTTGCCAATATGAAGGCGTTTTTGGTTAATCGGGTAGGTGATTTCGGCTTCTTGCTGGGTATAGCTGCAATTCTTATGGTCTTTGGTTCCCTAGATTACGCCGATGTATTTGCCGCTGCACCATCTAAGACTGGCGAAACAATCAGTATAATCGGCGGGCTGGAATGGTCGGCCCTTACAGTTATCTGTATTTCCCTGTTTATCGGCGCCATGGGCAAGTCGGCGCAAGCACCATTGCATGTATGGCTGCCAGATTCTATGGAAGGCCCAACTCCAATTTCCGCATTAATCCATGCAGCCACAATGGTAACTGCTGGTATCTTTATGGTGGCCAGAATGTCGCCACTGTTTGAGTTATCCAGTGTCGCCCTTAGCTTTGTATTGATTATTGGTGCGACCACTGCAGTTAGCATGGGCTTAATTGGTATTGTGCAAAATGATGTTAAGCGGGTAATCGCTTATTCGACCTTGTCACAACTTGGCTATATGACAGTCGCCTTGGGCGCATCTGCATATTCTGCGGCTATATTCCATCTTATGACCCACGCTTTTTTCAAAGCCTTGTT
>CAZEFU010000357.1:0-2323 GCA_964511515.1 uncultured Wenzhouxiangellaceae bacterium | reverse complement strand
CCAGAGTTTGATCATTATCATCTAAAAGGGTTTGAAAAAGTCTCAGGTGAGTGCGAGACAAGGCAAAATTCGGCGAAAAAGCGCAGTTTACAAATCGTAAATGAGCATTTTAAGCCAAATTTTAACGCCGTATCATGCCACATGAGGCTTTTTCAACAGCCTGCTAGGCATACTGGTATAGTTAGAGCATGGATAAATATCTAGTACAGGCATCAGCAGATGCGCAGTCCGAACCGATGTCAAAAGTTGACACTACTTGGCTACGCATGGAGCAAGCCGATAATCTGATGATGATCACCGGGGTGATGGTTTTTGATACGCCGCTGGAAATTGAAAAGCTGCGAAATCTCATTGAAACCCGCTTGCTTGCATTCAGACGTTTCCGGCAAAAAGCTGTGCGCCATGTAAACGGTGCGCGCTGGGAACTAGACCAAGACTTTGACCTCGATACCCATGTAAAACGAGTTGCGCTGGCAGAGCCTGCTGATCAACAAGAGCTGGAAAAGTTTGTCAGTGACCTGGCCTCAACGCAATTAGACCCAACCAAGCCCTTATGGCAGTTTCATCTAATCGAAAATTACTCCGGCGGCAATGCTCTGGTAATGCGTTTTCATCATTGTATTGCTGATGGTATAGCCCTAATTCAGGTTTTATTATCACTAACTGATACAGAGCCTGGGCAGGCAGAAAAACCTGTCGATAAAAAACAGTGGCGCAAAAAGAAAGCCAAAGAGGCAAACCTATTTACTCGACTTATCGAGCCTGCCAAAGAGGGCGTTGACCTTGTAACTCATATAAGTCAACTGGCATTACAAGAAGGTACACAACTACTTAGTGACCCTGAAAAAATGCGTGAGTATGCGCATGAAGCTGGTGCTATCGGGAAAGAACTACTGAGTTTGCTGGCATTGCCAGATGATCCTAAAACCGTCTTCAAAGGGCGTATGGGCTCACGTAAACGCGTAGCTTGGGCTGACCCTATTCCACTTACTGATGTTAAAGCCGCTTGTGCTGCTCTCGATTGCACGGTTAACGACTTATTGATTGCTGCAGTCAGTGGGGCAATTAATAGCTGGTTAATAGATAACGATGTTGATGTTGATGCAATGGATGAAATCCGCGCTACTGTGCCAGTTAATCTAAGGCCATTAGAGCACGCCTTGGAACTAGGCAATCATTTTGGTTTGGTATTTTTATCATTGCCAGTTAATGAAACCAACCCACTAACTCGAATTTCAAAAGTTCACGAACGCATGCAAGCACTGAAAACATCTAAACAGGCGCAAGTTTCTTTAGGCGTAATGGCATCTTTGGGCTTGGCACCAAGCTGGGTACAGCAGCCATTTTTGCAAGCAATTAGCCAAAAAGCCAGCACAGTCCTTACCAATGTTCCGGGCCCAGCTGAAAAGCTGTATTTAGCTGGCTCTGGGGTCAAAGAAATGATGTTCTGGGTGCCACAGAACGGTGAAATTGGTATGGGAATATCTATTCTCAGCTACAACGGCATGGTTTACTTCGGCCTTATCACCGACAAGCTCATAGTCAAAAACCCTCACGATATCATTCAGCGCTTTGCACCAGAGTTTGAAAAAATGTTGTATCTAGGATTAAATTTCCCTGAAATCACTCACCGTGATCACCTGGAAGTTGAAAGCTGGCTATGGCAGCAGCTAGGGAAGTAATTATATGTATCGTCTAATTAGTTTGGTTGTTCTGATTGTGGCCAGCTTAACTATTTGGGAATACGTTAAGCACCGGGCTGAGAAGCCTGAAGATATTAATATCAGGGATGTAATTGAGCTAGCAGCAGCATCGGCACCAGCCGGGATTCACGGAAAGCTTGAGATGGATGTATTGGCAGTGGGCAGGTTGGCCAAGAATATTTATTTGAATTCTGAAACTGATTATCGAGATCAACGCAATATAAGCATAGTTATCCCCATTCAACTTGCCCATAGTTTTAAATCTGAATATGGTGTTTTTCCTGATGAATATTTAAAGTTTAAAAAGATAGCTGTAACTGGTGAGGCTAAAAGAGTGAAAATAAGCTTTTATAGTAACGGGGTAAAAACAGACAAGTATTATTACCAAACCCAGTTAAGAGTCTCATCATTAGATCAGATTGAAATTCTATAAAACAATTGGATAAAACATGAAAATTTGGGTTGATGCAGATGCCTGTCCAGTGGTTATTAAAGAGATATTATTTAAAGCTGCTGAGCGTGCCAAGATTACTGTAACCCTGGTAGCCAATCAGCACATACCTACACCAAACTCCCGTTTTGTTCATTTCCTGCAAGTTCCAGGTGGTTTTGATGTTGCT
>CAZEFU010000356.1:0-2331 GCA_964511515.1 uncultured Wenzhouxiangellaceae bacterium | reverse complement strand
AGTTACAGTTTGTACGGCAACATATCTGAACTCAGTTTTCTCTTGGCTACCATATTGTTGAGCAGACTTATCTACTATTGATGGAATTGAAAATGAAATTTCATCATTTTTTAGCCCGTTATGCTCAAGGAAATTCTTTATTTTATCGGTGTTGTCTTCAATCGATTTGTACAATTCTTCAAGATTATTACCAGCTGCAGTAAACTGAATGGGCCAGATTACAATATCGGCCTCATACTCCCTTTCAGATAAACCTTTAACTGTGACTGTGCGCTCATATTCTTTGAATTTTATTGCAGAGCTTCCCAGTATGTAGCCTAGTGAAGTTAAACCAAGAAATAGAAACAAGCCTAATATTAAGGGGTTCGCTCTGTTGTTATCTGACACTGGATTCTCCATTTATAGTAAGACAATATATTAGGCAACTTAATGCCTTTACTGCACATAGAGTGCAATAATGCCCCAAGATTAGATTCAATAATATAACATAAATAGTGGGCTTTATAACCAGGCTGCTCTTGTTTGTAGCGGGCAGTTTTGGTCTCTATTGAGTATGGTTATTATTATTTGATGTATCCATGAGAGGAATTAAAATAAATTTAATTTAATATCGACCTTGTGCGGCACCAGGTTTGATTGAATGGCTTCACCCTTGCTTTGGGTATTAGTTTTAATTGAGCACCAGTTAACCGTGGTCTAAGCTCGCAAGCTCACACTCTTTTAAGTTTCTTTCCAGCAGCAGCAATAGCTTCTATTGCTGGCATTAATTCTCGGCCTGGGTCGGTTAAGCAATACTTAACTGATGGCGGGGAAGTTGGTTTAACTTTTCGCAAAATCACGCCTTTCTCGGTTAATTCCTACAAGCGGGTAGCTAATACTTTGGAGGAAATTCCGAGCATATCTATCCGCAGTTCATTATTACTGTTTGTCAACGCAATATGCGTGTTTTAGGAAGATCATTTTTCTTACAGGGCTTCGTGCGGGCAAACGGTGTAACCGAAGGGTGGTCAGTAAAAAGTAGTGTAGCAGATGCCAGTTCAGGAATTCCAATTCGATATGGTAGTAAGAGTGCCTGCAATTGTTAATGTTAGTGGCACATGTACAGACCTGTACGGGAGTACCAGGCAACCAGCGCTCCCCCGTGAACTTTTAAATGGCTGTTTATCCACATAGTTTTCCATGTCATCACCATCCTAATCACCATAAGGCACTTTGTAGCGTAGCACTACTTTAAGGTAGCACTCAAATATCTTAGGTTTAAATGTGCTCTTATAGCTGCCCATAAAGTTCTATACTATTGGTATCCACAGTATAAACCAGTGGGCAATCAGGGCTCAATCTGTCAAAGTCATTTAGGTGTCAGTCGGGTGCTTCAAAACTATTGGTAAATATAGTGTCAGTGTTACAACTCACTGATACATTATTAATATCAATACCTGCTAGTGTTCCAGTGCCATTGGCAACTGTACAAATTTGGGTGGCAGGCTGGCTTGATACAGTGACCTCATAAGTTGAACCATCATGCTGCGCAGAAAAGGTAAACGGCCCATCCATATTCAACGTGATCTCATCTGCACCATTGTTTTGCAGGCTTATACTGCCAACCAGACCAGAAACATTCCCACCTACTAAGCTATTAGTTGGAGTGTTAAACACATAAGCCGCGCCTGCAAAACTGGCTGAATCATCCGTTTGATCACCATTAACACCAATGGCATTGCTAGCTTCGCCAGATGCCCCAACGACTACGGTACTTTCGGAGACCGAGACCGATCCCCCAAAGAAATCATCGGAACCCGTATTGGAGGCCTTTAGATAAGACTGTTGTCTCCAGTTTGTACCACTGCGGGTGAACACATAGGCGGCACCTGCATTATTGGCTGATTCATCAGTTTGATTACCATTGACTCCTGTAGCATTGCTGTCTTCGAAAATGGCTCCAATCACTATGGTGTCTCCAGAAATCGCGACCGGTCGTCCGAAAACATCATCTCTATCAGTATTGGATGCCTTCAGATAAGCCTGTTGGCTCCAGTTTGTACCACTGCGGGTGAACACATAAGCTGCACCCGAACCACTGAATGAATTATTAGATTGATCGCCATTCACCCCTGTGGCGTTGCTACTTTCGGAAGTTGCCCCAATCACCAGGGTGTCTCCAGAGATCGAGACCGATACCCCAAAATAATCATTGATATTAGTATTGGATGCCTTCAGATAAGCCTGTTGGCTCCAGTTTGTACCATTGCGGGCGAACACATAAGCTGCACCTCTACTACCACCCGGACTACTAGATTGATCGCCATTTACTCGTTTGGCGCTGCCGTCTTC
>CAZEFU010000355.1:0-2331 GCA_964511515.1 uncultured Wenzhouxiangellaceae bacterium | reverse complement strand
GTGCTGCCCCAGAATACTTTGCCGGTAGGTTCATAACTGCCCCACATTACCTTAACACTGCTTTGGGTTATATTTTGTAAATATGGGCTACGTACCAGGGAAGACGACCCTCCAATATAAGTAATATCATCAACCCAAAGTGTTGCGGTTGTCCGTTGCGTAGTTTGAGAATCGCAGGCAAGGAAAAGATAAGATGTCTTAATAATATCCCTCTGCATTGCTTCATTACTGGTTGTGTTATACTGGTAGAAATCGTTGAAGTCGAAATAAACATATTCGCCGGCCGGGTTCAGATTGCTCAGGTACACTTTAGGCGACATCCATTTCTCCTCGGTACCGTAGGGTTCATCCTCAATAAGGTTCAACTTAAAATAAACACCCGTATCTCCCGATACAGCACCCGGCTTTAACCAGAGCCGTACCCCCGTATAACTTGTCAAATCTGTTTGGCTTCCGGAGGCTGTATAATAACCGGTTATTCCCCATATACAGGGGTCCCAATTGACTCCCAAACCGCTTTCCGGTGACGTGCCCGGACTAATATCAATGTACATTTCCATTGCATTTGACCCACTCTCGCCATTGGATGAGTTCAAAGTACGGGATGATGTAGTTACACCTGTCCTTTTCCATGATAAATTCCATTTATTTTGGAGGTCAGTTGTGGTGGCATACCCGTTAAAATCATCATCTAAGTGTGTAGCTGCTGTAACATTTGCCAGGCCAACTATTATTGTAAAAAATACTATTATTATTCTTCTTTTATACATTTTGAATTTTTTAAGGTTAGAGATTAAAAATCAGGGCCTTCCGTTGCCGAAAGGCCCTGATGGAATTAAAATCATACACCTAAAAACTAATACATTGGATTCTGGTCCAGGTTAGGATTATTATCCACCTCGCTTTGCGGGATTGGTATCCTGCTGGATTTGCCTGGAACAAAATAGGTAAAGTCAGGGTCACGGCTTATCAATTCACTTAGCCCGTCAGCATTGTCCCATAGCTTCCACCTTTTCAGGTCTGCCCAACGTACACTTTCCAGGCAAAGTTCAAGGGTACGCTCCATTTGCAACCTTTTCAGGAAATCGGTTTTTGAGTTGACAACACCTGAATACAGAGTACTGTTTGCAAGTTTAGGCAAGCCTGCACGTTCACGTACGCGGTCAACGCATTGGACTGCCAATGCAGGAGGCGCCCCACCTGATAATTCTGCCAGGCATTCGGCATAGCACAACAAAACGTCAGCATACCTTATTACACGGAAATTTATTGGCGAATAATAATCCTCACGTTCAAGGTAATAGTCACGCTGGTATTTCCTAAAGAAGCAATCATTCCCCCAACGGCTTCGCCAATCCCAGCCATAAATTGTCTCGCCCGGGTAATCAGTCTGTATCTCGGGGTAAAATATGCTGTACCTCAGGCGTAGGTCTATTTGCCCGTCAACTGTTGGTTCTTTTTTAAATTCATCTACCAGCCATCTTCTTACCTGCCCATCGCTCCACCCGATTCCGCGAGGCGCAAAAAACTGTGGCCTGTTGGAGCCCACATTAGGATTAGGTTTGTCTTTAGCTGCCCAAGGGTCGTTTGGGTTGATGTCTGAGAATTGAATTTCGAATACAGATTCTATATTGTTTTCGGTGGTGTGCATAAAGTTGTCTCTGAAGTTGGCAACCAGGTCGTAGTGAGAAGCGCCTGCTCCTTCAACCAACCATGAAAAAGCATCTTTTGCTTCCTGCCATTCGTGCATTTGCATGTGTGTTTTACCCAGTAATGCCAGGGCTGCGCCTTTAGTTGGCCTGCCAAGTTCGCTGCTACCCCATTGTTCCGGTAAATCATTAGCGGCTTCCTGCAGGTCAAGTTTCACCTGGGCAAATACCTCTGCTTCGGTTTTTTGCTCAGGGTTATCATTAAGACTTGACACATTCAATACCAAAGGGACATTATCAAACATCAACGCCAGGTTGTAATAATAAAAGGCACGTAAGAATTTTGCCTGTGCCAGTATCTGTGCTTTCTCAGTCTGGTTCTCAAACTCTATTCCAGGCACATTGTCTAAAACCTGGTTACACCTGAAAATTGCTTTGTAATGGTCGCGCCATATCAAGCCATTTCCTGGCCAGAAGTTGTAATTGAAATAAATAAACCGGGTCCATTCTTTTAATGCATTCCAGGGGCTTTTACTGAATCCTTCATCGGAAGTTAAATCGTAACGGAAATAAATCCAGCGAGACCAGCTACCCGGTTTAGAAAACATATTATAAGCTGCATTTAAGCCAAGTTGTGCATC
Source organism: uncultured Wenzhouxiangellaceae bacterium (assembly GCA_964511515.1). Classification (GTDB taxonomy): domain Bacteria; phylum Pseudomonadota; class Gammaproteobacteria; order Xanthomonadales; family SZUA-36; genus SZUA-51. The sequence goes on along the minus strand of CAZEFU010000355.1, from coordinate 41 downwards.
TTCAGGAGTTTTCCAGAAGGTATCGGTAGTTGGTGCATTCG
>CAZEFU010000354.1:0-2333 GCA_964511515.1 uncultured Wenzhouxiangellaceae bacterium | reverse complement strand
TATCGAGAAGCAGAAAAGGAGTTCGCCAGTGTGCTTTCTGGTGATGAGACCATAAACCATATAGATCAAGCGCGTTTCAAAATGGAGATGAAAAATCTTGGAATATACGGTTACGGAGTGAAAGGTTTTGTTTTGTCGATGGTGGAAATGGCTCTGGCGCTTTCCAATATGCAAGTTTCAAATAAAGTGATCGAGCGTATTGTATCGATGGGTAAGGAGATTCTTGATAAACCGGTTGAGTTACTTGGTGGCGTGCATGAAGTGCTAGAGCACACAGCAAAGAAGTATCGGTTAATATTGGTCACCAAAGGTGATCTTCTGGATCAGGAAAGAAAGCTGAAAAAATCTAACTTATCCAACTATTTTCACCATATTGAAATCCTCAGTGATAAAAAGCCAGCAAATTACACAGCCTTGCTTGAGCGCCTCGGTATCAAAGCCGAAGAATTCCTTATGGTTGGCAACTCCTTAAAGTCTGATATATTACCTTTGGTTGAAATAGGCGCAAACGCAATTCATATCCCATTTCACACAACTTGGTTACATGAGCAAGTTAGCGAGGAAGATTGTAGAAATTATGAATACCATACAATTAATAATCTGACTGAAATTTTACCACTGCTAAAGAAATGAAATTAATAGACACAAACGACTGGGCCAGAAAACAGCATTACGAGCATTTTAGCAGCCTTCAAGACTCAAGCTTTGCGGTAACCATCCCCTTTGATGTCAGCAACGCTTATGCTTATGCTAAGGCCAACAAAATCAGCTTCTTTGCCAAGTATTTGCACGCGTGCATGCTGGCAATCAACTCAATTGAAAACCTCAGATATAGGGTTATTGATGGGCAGGTAGTTGAATTTGATACCATTCACGCATCTTCAACCATTATGCGCGATGATAATACTTTTGGTTTTTCTCTAATTGCGTTCAATCAAGAACTAGAAATATTTGCAGCTAATTACCAAACCGAAAAAGCCAGAATTAAAACCAGTAACGAACTATTCCCACCCGTGAACGGGCTTGATTGTATTTATTGTTCTGTATTGCCGTGGTTTAAGTTCTCTGGTCACAAAGAGGCAGTCTCAGGGGAAAATGATTCTGTACCAAAATTGGCTTTCAGTAAGCCGACTACAGAAGAAGGGCGCTTAATTATGAATGTTGCAATCAATGTAAATCATGCCCTTGTTGATGGCTATCACCTTGGTTTGTTTTCTGAACGATTTCAAAATAATCTAGATCGCTAGCAGATCAATTAAATCCATCTGAATCAGCCTTAGTTGTTCAGCTACTGTTAGAAAATGATAAAATTCCAGTATTACTAAATTACCGGACAGTAGCTTGGAAACTAATCTAATCAAGAGCCTCATCATTGACCTAGGAAAACGCACTGAATCTCTCCGGGGGTATCTTTGACTACGCTGAAAAGCAAGATCGCCTGGAAGAGGTAAGCCGGGAGCTAGAAGACCCTGCTATCTGGGAGAACCGCGAAAAAGCTCTAGCTTTAGGTCAGGAACGATCTAGCCTGGAGAAAATAGTAACTTCGCTGGATGAAATTAGCACTGCGGTAAGCGAAAACCTGGAGTTTCTGGAGCTAGCTGAAGATGAGAACGACGAGAATACTCTGGCAGCGGTTATCGCTGATACCAATAAGCTCGAACAAAGGGTAGAGGGGCTTGAGTTTCAGCGTATGTTTTCAGGGGAAATGGATGCTAATGCCTGTTATCTGGATATCCAGGCGGGTTCTGGCGGTACTGAGGCTCAAGACTGGGCAGAAATGTTGCTACGCATGTATTTGCGCTGGGCCGAACAACATGGCTGGAAAGCCGAGCTACTGGAGATTTCCGCTGGCGATGTTGCCGGGATAAAAAGTGCCACTATCCATATTGATGGTGAATACGCTTTCGGCTGGTGTCGCACCGAGATTGGTGTACATAGGCTGGTACGCAAATCACCCTTTGATTCGGGTAACCGCAGGCACACTTCATTTTCTGCAGTGTTTGTATCTCCAGAAATTGACGATAATTTCGAAATAGACCTAAACCCAGCTGACCTTAGAATTGATGTTTACCGGGCCTCAGGTGCAGGCGGTCAGCATGTAAATACAACTGAGTCTGCGGTAAGAATAACGCACCTACCCAGCAACACTGTGGTGCAGTGCCAAAACGATCGTTCCCAACATAAAAATAAAGATCATGCGATGAAGCAATTGCGCGCCAAGCTTTATGAGCTGGAGATGCAAAAGCGCATGGCCGATCAGCAAGCACTGGAAGAGACCAAGTCTGATATTGGCTGGGGTAGTCAGATTCGTTCCTATGTACTCGATCAGTCAC
>CAZEFU010000353.1:0-2333 GCA_964511515.1 uncultured Wenzhouxiangellaceae bacterium | reverse complement strand
ATTCTCACTTCTTTCGATAAAGATCAACGCCAACAATTTATTGAAAGCTGGTATAGCGCCGCCAAACAGCGTTTTGGCTTGCGTGATGAAACACTAAAACAACGTGTTCCAGAACTACTGAAACAAGTGGAAGAAAAAGAGCATTTACGTGAACTGGCGAAACGCCCGTTATTGTTAACACTTATCGCCACGCTTCATGCCAGCGGTAAACGCATGCCGGAAGATCGTGCAGAACTGTATGAAGAAAGCGTTAATTTATTGCTCTACCAATGGCGCAACGCCAAAGATTTTACTGCGAATACAGAACAAAGCCTGCACATTGATGAAACCACTTTGCGTGGTTGCTTGCAGCAGCTAGCCTATACTGCGCACCACAAACAAGGCTTGCATACCAAACACAGCAATGACACCGCAGATATCAACAAAGAGCAGTTATTCCAAGCCTTTACACCACTGCTGGAAACCATAGGGCGCAAGCATTTATTAACGTATTTGCAACAACATTCCGGCATTCTTATCGCCAGAGACAATGACCAGTTTGCTTTTCCGCATCGCTCTTTTCAAGAATATCTGGCAATGGGTTGGCTGACATCGCAGTCTGGTGATGAGCTGAGTCAAGCAGTATGTTCCAAGCCGCTTTGGTGGCGCGAGGTCTTTCTGCTGGCACTACTCAAGCTGCGTAAAACCCCAAAATTTGCAATCAGCTACATTCAAGAGCTACTTGAAAACCAGACAACACCAGCAAGTGATAACCTACAGCGTCTACTGGTGCTTGCTGGTCTGGGGCTAGTAGAATTGGGTTTGACTGGTTGGGTGAACACTGATTTTCATACTCAGCGCGACACAATTCGTCAAGGTATTGTCACTATTCTGAAAACCCCTGACATTTTGAATATTCCTGAACGCGCCGAAGCAGGCCGTGTATTGGGAAACATCGGTGATCCTCGCCCTGGAACAGGTTTAAACGCAAAGGGTATTCCAGATATTGTCTGGAAGCTGATTACAACTGGCAAAATAACATTGAAAAACAACGCTGGTACTTTTCCTGTAGAACCATTCTACATGGCACGTTATCCAGTCACCAATGCCCAATTTCAGGCTTTTGTTGATGACCCTGATGGCTACAAGAATACTCAATGGTGGGCTGGATTAGAACAACAACACGATAAACCTGCTTCACCAAGCTGGAACAACGCCAATCACCCCAGAGAGAGTGTTTCCTGGTTTGAAGCCATGGCATACTGCGCTTGGTTATCTGAACAATTAGATAAAGACATCCGCCAACTGAATGGCAATGGCAACAAGCCGCTTATAGTGGCAATCCCGGTATTGCATACCCGTGGGGAGAAGACTATCAAAGCGGTTATGCCAATATTAATGAAACCATGGGTAAAGCTGGTACCAGTTACCTGCGACGAACCACTGCGGTTGGTATCTATCCGCAAGGAGATTCAATACAAGGCATCTCTGATTTAAACGGAAATATCTTGGAGTGGTGTTTGAATACCTCCGAGAATCCCAAAAATAATTCAGTGTCGGGCGATAACAGACGCGTGGTTCGCGGCGGTTCCTGGATCTACAGTTCGGACCTCGCGCGTACCTCGTCTCGCCGCGACCCCCGGCCCTACGTCCGTTTCGACTTTGTTGGTTTTCGGCTGTGTTGTTTTTCTCCCATCTAACACTGTTTACTGATTCACTAAAACTCTAATCTCTGTCTGTTCACTGATAGCGCATAGCGCTAGATTCTAGTCCCACGGTCTCCGTGGGAATTAATGCAAGGATGCTCCTGCGTCCTGTGACGCAGGAGCGTCACAGACTGCATTCCCACGCTGGAGCATGGGAACGAGAAAAATTAGCTATTTAAAATTCAGTTCGTCTTGTAAACCAGATTAGTTTCATACATAATCAATAAATACTTGAGGGAGAGGATGTTTTCTAGATCAGAAATAGTCGGCAAAAAGAGATAAGTAACGTTTAAGATCAAGTCTTTATTTGTCCCAACCTTACAATGCAAAACAATGTACAGAGTGATATCAGATAATTAATTATAACTATAATGAAAATAGCGGAGACTCATGTATTTATTCTAGGATATTTAAACAGACTGTTGTATTTCGCAAGAGAAATCGTATATTCTAGCTTTGACGATAATAAATTAAATATATTATTTTCAGATCATAAATGGGAAAAACGAATAAGGTTTGGTTTTTTATTTACACGTCATAAAGTTACATTTGATAGTCTTGATCAAGATAAAAACTATGATTTAGTTATTCCAATCGGTATTGAGGACATAGCTTTCTTATACGATAAACCAGGCCAGATGATTAATA
>CAZEFU010000352.1:0-2339 GCA_964511515.1 uncultured Wenzhouxiangellaceae bacterium | reverse complement strand
GCGGCGCAAATTGGGGATAAATTTATTGCCAGAACTGGCTATACAGGTGAGGATGGTTTTGAAATTATGCTGCCCGCAGATGATGCATCTTCGCTGTGGAGTAAGTTACTAAAGCAGGGAATACAAGCCTGCGGCCTGGGTGCAAGAGATACTTTAAGGCTTGAGGCCGGGATGAATCTATATGGTCAAGATATGGATGAAAGTACCAGTCCACTTGAGTCTGGGCTTGGCTGGACTGTGGCGATAAAAGATGAGCGTGATTTTATTGGCCGCGAGGCATTGTTAAGCCAGCGCCAAGCGGGTGTGCAAAGGAAGTTGGTCGGCCTGGTGCTTGAGGGCCGAGGTGTTTTACGTCCCCAGCAGGAAATTTTTGATTTATCCGGCAACAAAGTTGGTGTGACTACATCCGGTAGTTTTTCCCCGACACTACAAAAAGCAATTGCCATGGCGCGGATTGATATTGGAGTTGAAACTGAGTGCGTGGTAGATATTCGCGGCCGCCAATTACCCGCACGAATAGTAAAAATGCCATTTGCTAGAAATGGTGAGGTTTGTACCGGGATTTTGGACTAAAATAAAAGTATAAGACTAGCAGGAGTATTTAATATGGAAAATGTGCCAGAGAATATTTACTACACCGAATCCCATGAGTGGGTAAAGCTGGATGATGGCGTAGCCACAATCGGAATTACTGACCACGCCCAAGGACAGCTGGGAGATGTGGTTTTCGTTGAGCTTCCAGAGGTGGGTGGTGCCTTTGTGGCAGGTGACCCATGTGCGGTTGTAGAGTCAGTAAAGGCAGCTTCTGATATTTATTGCCCGATTGGCGGCGAAGTAGTTGAAGTTAATGAGCAGTTAGCCGCGACTCCTGAAACAATTAACGATGATGCCTATGGTGAAGGTTGGTTATTTCGATTAAAGCCTGAGGATGCTAGTGAAGTTGATGGTTTGATCTCACCAGAGGGCTATATTGCTGCCAATAGCGATGACTGATTTTGTGTGTTTTCTTCCGTAGCTATAATGCCTGATAAGTAGCCCTCAGCCTCTTTCCCGCGCATGCGGGAACCCACTTCTCGGTGTAACCGGCTATCACCTGCTAGAGGTCAAAGCTCACAGTAAGGGCTAGGCCAGCTCCACCTAAAAGAGATAAATCAGCACCCCAGCGGCTATCTGCTCTTTTATAACCAATACTGGGCAGAATACCTGGAGCAACACCAAGACCATTGAAAGGAATTTTATCCTGATACTCATCTTTATAACCGTGAATTAAGCCGCCACTTATTTTCAAGTGCCAGTTTTGCAGTGATTTTTTCTCAGACTTGAAAGTTTTACCTATATACGCATACTGAGAGAATTGATCGAATGAATTGTTAAATAGAGATAAGCCATAAAACCAACCATTAGACTTGTGGCGCTCTATAGATGTAATTATTGGCTTATTGGTATGTTCATCATTGGGGCTAAAATGAATATAACTACCAGCACTTATGGTGTAGGTAATAGTTTCTTCACGGGCTTCATCTTCTTCCGCATAAGAGCTTATGGCTAAAACCAGTAGCAAGGGGATTAAAATCAAGTGATGGCATTTTATTGTCATTGGACTTTAGTTCTGTATCAATAGGAATCGACCGAGGATTATACCCTAATGATGTTTATAAATTGTAAAACCGCATTCATCATCTACGTGTTTCTCTATACAGCAATATCTGGCATAATTTATCCTGCTTTTCTCTAAGCACTAAATTATTAGATCACTATAGAGGTGTAAGCTGTGACAGCCGCGCTTGAAAACCTAAAAAATAACAAACTCATCGCTACTTGGCTGCTGATTTGCTGCGCATTGGTTTTTGCAATGGTGGTTTTGGGTGGAGCAACCAGATTGACTGGCTCAGGCTTGTCAATAGTCGACTGGAAGCCAATTATGGGTGTGGTGCCACCATTAAGTGAGGCAGATTGGCAAGCCAAGTTTCGACTCTATCAGCAATCTCCAGAGTACTTGAAAATAAATAAGAATTTTGGTGTCGAGGGTTTCAAACAGATATTCTGGCTGGAGTATTTTCACCGTTTACTGGGGCGCGGGCTAGGAGTGATATTTCTCTTGCCTTTTATGTTTTTTGTTGCTACGAGAAGAATCAGGGAATATGAACTCCCGAAGTACGGCATGATGTTTTTACTGGGTGGTCTGCAAGGTTTTATGGGCTGGTATATGGTTAAAAGCGGCCTGGTTAACGACCCACATGTTAGTCAGTACCGTCTGGCGGCACATTTAATGTTGGCCTTTGTAATTTATGCTTATATGTTCTGGGTAGCTATGAGCCTGTTATTTTACGAAACAGATA
>CAZEFU010000351.1:0-2350 GCA_964511515.1 uncultured Wenzhouxiangellaceae bacterium | reverse complement strand
AAACTGCAAAGTGTGCCATATAAACTTGCTTACTGCGCCAGCTGGAATTTGATGCGGGTAACTCATCAGGTGTTAGCGCAAAACGGAAAAAGGTCAATTCATAACCATAATCATTCTGCTCTTGATCTTGAAGATTGCCGGTAAAATACCACCATTCAACCCGATATTCAGAATGAGGGCCATGATCCTCTGGAAAAACAAATTTTCGTGGCCCGAGCACACGAGCGAACTTTTCTACCTCTTCTGAAGATAACACTTCATTCATCAAACCTTGGGGCTCTACTTGTTTCGCTGGCGGAGTTTGAAAAAAACGCACTAAACTAATTGATGCCACCATTAACACGACTAGAATGACTAATCCTGACCTCCTTCTAGCTTTAAGCATTACTCAGCCCGTAACGCTTCAGCAGGACTTGTTTTAGCCATTTTAATAGCAGGAATAACTCCCGCTAATAAAGCAGAAACTAGAGCTAATCCCAGACCTTGAAATAACACCCAAGGTTCTAAATGAAAAGCCATCGTCCAACCAAATGACCGTTGATAAACCACAAACAGCAAAATCGCCGCAACTGCTATCCCGGAAGGAATAGCCAGTATGCCTGCGACTAAACCCATCAAGCCAGTTTCTGCGAGTATTAAAGAGCTCAGCTGCCGTGGCGTAACGCCAATGGCCCGCAATATACCAAACAGTCGAATTCGCTCAAATTGCAATGCCATCAAGGCGCCAAAAACACCAACACAAGCAATACCAACCGCTAACCAGCGTAGCGTTTGGGTAATCACAAAAGTTTGTTCAAACAGTTTCATCGATTCCTTAAAAATAGCTCGATTGGAACGCACCTGCAACACTTGATCCGAATATCCCAAATTAGCAACCTTCGTTTGCAATTTCGGCAAATTAACACCCAGTCTGGCATACACACCTATCCCTGTAAAACCAACATTTCCCCAATGCTTCAGATACGTTTTTCGGCTCATAGCCAGATGCCCTTGATCGCCTGAATAATCCTTATAAATGCCAACAATAGTAAAATATTGCAAGCCATTTTTAGTTCGCAAACCCAACTGATCGTCACGGCCAAGATCATGATGATAAGCGTAAGGTTCCGTAATCAGGATGGTTTGCTTTTGTTCAAAATCATGCCAAAGCTTTTCATCTTGAGGGTGCTTAAAAATAAATCCGGTTTTTGAACGGTCATTGAGTTCAAACACGGAAAGTCTGACCGACTTCTGTTCAGTTAGAACATGGGTATGTAAAACATTACTGATCATAGCCACATCTTCCAGGCTATGAATTTTTCCAGCCAATTGCTGATCGCTTACAGTTTTGTAGGATGAACTAATGTCGCCAGGCAAAGAAACGTAGAGATCTGCGCGCATACTGACCATTAACCACTCGGAAACGGTTTGCCGAAAGCTATTGATCATCAGTTCCATCCCGACTGTCGCTGCAATGGCTACCATTAACGCCGCAATAGCAACACCGGTTCGACTGATTTCAGCACTAACCATGGTCATCGGCAATTGCCCCAAAATACTGGAAAAACGACTCAATAAAAGCTTTATGCCTTTCATAAATAGCAAGGTAATTACCGGAGTCAATAAAGCAAAGCCGAACAATAGAAAAAACACACTAGCAATGCCCAGCGAGATACTTTTGCCAGAAAAAAATGCTAACAACAGACCGACTGCAAAAAAAATCAGGCTTAAAAATCCGGCAATAACTACCATTTTACGCGCCCCGGTTTCCAGTTGTGAACGCTTCATCACTGATACCGGCGATAAATGCGTGGCCTCCCAAGCGGGTAGTGCTATCGCAAGCAAGGTAGCAAAAAAGCCCAGTACTGATGCTTTAAGCAAAACATCCCAGGTCACAGTCAGCGAGGAAACTTGATTTTGGAAATAAAAAGTACTAATGGTTCCAGAAACCAGATCAATCAGTCCATAGCCAATAACAACCCCTAGCACCATTCCAATTAATATACCAATGGTCGCCAGGCCTAGCGCTTCTAAAATAATCAGCCGAAAAATCTGTCGCCGTGTTACGCCAAGGGCTCGTAAACTACCAAACAATTCCCGCCGTTGCACAACTAGAAAAGTCATGGTGTTATATATCAAAAACACCCCAATTAACACGGAAAGTAAACCAAGCGCATCTAGATTGATCGCGAACGCCCTGCTCATTTCCCTGGCAGAAATAATTTCCTGTTCTGACGAAACCAGCTGTGTATTACCCGGCAAAGCCGATTTAATACGGTTTAATACTGTCGTATTATCGGCATCTAGATCCAGTTTGATATCAATGCGACTTAGCCTACCTATCATCCCCAATAACTCTTGGGCGGTCGCA
>CAZEFU010000350.1:0-2374 GCA_964511515.1 uncultured Wenzhouxiangellaceae bacterium | reverse complement strand
TGAATTTACCGCTTCAAGCACCTGTTGTCGAATTTACTTTGTGCGCATTCCTTAATGACATTGGTACTGACCCCTTTTAGTTCTTGCCTTGAGAAATCATCATGCAGCTGGCTTTACTCTTCCCGGTAAAACCAGCCTACTCTGTATTATTTTCTTGTAGTTCTAGAACAACGAAGGTATACGACAAAATGAAAAAGGTTTAGTTGCGAGGTAATGGACCCTATCACATCTTTGCATTTATAAATTGCCCTTGCTTGATAGTCTGCTCCGGTATAATCGTCTGCCGTTTACCATACTCCATTTCAAGTTCAAAACGATAGCGACCGGCACCCAATGGCATGGGCCCCCAACGGTTTTGCATCCATGCTTCTTCGTTAGTTTCCAGATTGACGGCGTAAATTTTAAATTTGCCTTTAGTCGATGTTTCAAAGGTAATGCCGGAGGTAAGATAAGGATCGACAAAGCCTTGCTCCGGGATATTAATCTCACCAAAGGAGGCATCAGAATGGCCATGCTCGGTTAAATGCAGAGCCATTTTGTAGTTTCCCGGTGCAAGCAAGACAGCGCCTTTATACTCCATTTTCATCGACCGACCCGTTGTATCGGTCAATTTTAAATAATATATATCTTCACCCCATGATTCTGGCCATCGCAGGTTAATTCCCTGATCTAGGGGCAACTGTGTGAGTTTGCCTTCTGGCAACGAAAACTGCCCGATAATTACCTCCTCATGACCGTGTTCGGTTTGCCGGATAACCAGCGTATAGTGACCCGCTGGTACCGGAACCGCGTCCCAAACTGAATACCAGGCAGCTGGCTGACGACTACGGAAATATTTTTCAAGATCTGCACCGTCGGGTAAAAGTTGCCAATAATAGGGAGTTTTAACACCCGTGGGTGGTACAAGCTGTAATCCGGTTGTCACCAGCGCATCTGCAATCTGACCTGATTTCACATCAATTACTTGAGGCAACATTACTTCTTCAGCACCATGTTCGAGGTGACGCCAAGCTATTTGATACTGCCCCGGCATAACTTCTATTTTTGACTGACTGGTTTTAGCAATGACTTCACCGGTCTCTGGATTGAGTACTTTCCAATATTTTGGCATATGAGTCCATGACCCAAGCTGCAATCGAATTGTTCCTGGCCCTGAAATTTTTATGTTGATAGTGGTAGCAGTTTCTGTCACTTCGGGTGTTACAACCTGTATTGGTTCAGCAATCTTGATACTTTCCGTGACTTGGGTCAAAGCTGCGCTGAGGGCATCGGTATCATTGGCGGTAAAATATTGACCACGACCTTTTTCTGCAATACATTGCAGTTGTGCGCTTGCCTCATGGTCAACAGCATAACCCACCACATGGATATTTAGTTTTGCACTTGATTTAGCCAGGGCTGCTGCCACAGCGCAAGGATCGCCTTTACAGGTTTCAATACCGTCGCTGACCAATACTATTGTGGTTTGATCTTCTATCCCGATTAGCTTCTCACCCGCAAGTTTCAACGCATCGGAAATAGGGGTTCGACCGCGAGGCACCAATCGTTTCAAGTGACCTGCAATCGCTTGAGCACCACCGGCTTCGGCCTCCTGAACAACTTCAATATCCGCACAATCGCCCTTGCGCCGATGGCCATAGGCGATCAGCCCGGTGGAAATATTATCGGGAATTTTTTTGACCAGGTCACCGAGCACATCTCTCGCGACAGTGATTTTGCTTTGTCGATCAGGCAACCGTCCCCACATAGAACCCGAAGCATCCAGAATAAACATTGATGTTGGTTCAGAGCGAGCCGGTGTTTGAAAAGTGCCTGTTAGTGCAATTAGCACTGCAATCTGTATCCACAAAATATTTTTCATTAAAAAACCTCGCTTACTATTTCAAGATAATCCAGCAACAGGATTCTATAGGGAAAGTCTATTTTGCTTGTGTTTTGTTTATGAGTCCAACGCTTTGCATACTGTTACCCACAACACCAGCTCTAAATCAGGTGGATCAACTATCGCAGCAACCATGCCCCTCATCATGATTATGCTTGTGATCCTGACAACCCACTGTCGCCGGAAAAATCTCCTGCACAAATGCCCGTCCCCCACGTTTCAACAAGGAATACAGAAACAAGCCTGTTAATACCAGTAGACTCATTCTTTCAACCCAACTGGGCTGCTGCTCCACCCAGTCGGTAACCGGTATCCAGTCATGCTTCAGTAGCCATTCATTCACCAGCAAACCCAACACAATAGCACTGCCCATTATTGCCAGCGCAAACATAATAGCAACTTTGCGCCCATGTAAATTCTGCAATACACCAAAAGTCGGCTCTTTTCCTTTTGGCGTGATTAATAAAGTAATTTAAAAACAATATGATACAT
>CAZEFU010000349.1:176-2383 GCA_964511515.1 uncultured Wenzhouxiangellaceae bacterium | reverse complement strand
AGCCTCGACCGCATCAGTTAAGAAGCCTCTGATCAAGCCCCAAAATACAAAATATCAGAAGGTTTTGATAGAACATCCAAATGTAGGTCGAATAAGCGCAGCGCCATCCGACACACATTATTTATGCGGAGTAATGTCTTATAATTCAAGCGCATATCATAATTCCAAAGCTGTACTATATTTAAAATAATGGTGGATGGCGTGCCTTATCCATCCTGCAAAAACAGAAGTGACTGCGCAGTAAAAAAGGGGGTAACCACCTCTCCGTCATTCCCGTTAAAGCTTGTCCTCGATAAATCGGGGATGGTAATCCATGTCTGGAAGAACACAGATCGTCATAAAATGCCCGTTGTCACGCTGTGAAGCAGGGTGCGGTAAAGATAGATATTAGAGTAATTGCAGTATCTACAAAATACTTACTTTCTGCCACTTATAAACAGCCATAAATACCCAGAGACCCCGGCAACCAGAGAAGCCATTAAAATCCCTGTTTTTGCCATTAGCAGGTCTTCTGGAGAATTTGCAAAACCCAGTTCAGCGATAAATATCGACATAGTAAAACCAATGCCGGCCAGAAGGCTGACACCAATCACATGAGTCATGCGCATTTCTTTTGGCAGGGTGCATATACCTGTTTTAACTGCTATCCACACAAACCCGCTAATTCCCAGCAGCTTGCCAAAAACCAAACCGGCAATTACTCCATTAGAAACCGGGTTAGTTATAATACTTCCCATTTCACTGAATGCTATTGGAACCCCGGCATTGGCTAATGAGAAAATAGGGATTATCAAATATGCCACTGGTATGTGCATATTATGCTCCAGCACCTGAGCTGGTGCCTGTACCCGGTGAATACCACTTTCTAATGCCTGAACCAGCCCGCGCATTTTGTAGTTTTTAATAATATTTGGTTCTGTTTGAAAACTATCGCGTATTTCTTTTAGTAACTCGTTGGCACGACTCAAGAATCGCTCAGGGTTATATTTAGGACGTATTGGAATAATAAAGGCGAGAAAAATACCAGCCAGAGTGGCATGAATCCCACTTTTTAGCAGTGCTAACCATAGAACAATTCCCAGTAGTACATAGGGAAGAGGCTTGCGAACACCGCCGAGATTCAGGCTTGCCAATATTGCCAGTATTGCTACAGCGCTGAATAGTGCAGTAAAGTTAATTTGCTCAGTATAAAAAATGGCAATAACCATAACAGCACCCAGGTCATCAACAATAGCAAGAGCCACAAGAAAACTCAGGAGCGCTTTGGGTACTCTGTTCCCAAGCAAAGCCAATACCCCAAGGGCAAAGGCGATATCCGTTGCCATAGGAATACCCCAACCATCAAAAGTGCTGCCAAAGGGATTAAAACTGATGTAAATAAGAGCAGGTATTACCATGCCTCCAATAGCAGCAATAATAGGTAGGAGTGCCGCTTTAAAGTTCGAAAGCTCTCCAACCATGAGTTCCCTCTTTAATTCGAGGCCAACAACAAAGAAAAACAGAGCCATCAAGCCGTCATTGATCCAGTGGTGGATAGACATGGAAAGCTTCCATTCACCTGTGCCAATAGTGAAATATGTTTTCAGAAACTGGTGGTAAGCATCTGCAAATTGGCTGTTTGCAATAAATAATGCAATAACTGCACACATCATTAGCAAAATGCCACTGGTAGTCTGGCGGTGGATAAACTCATCTAGTGGGGATAACACCCGGTTAAAGGCTTGTTCCCACGGGGCAATATATTCTTTAGGCATGTAGTTTTAAAATAGTTAAAAGGTTTATGTGAGCATTTAGCTTATATGCGGCGCTATTATAGAAAAAACCATCAGGAAAGAAAGTTATAAATCCAATAATTTGATCAACCAACCAGCATATGATGATCGTCGGACATTGATTAATGTGATTAACTGCAGATTTATGAGCAACACCATTAACGCATGTATTATAGAACCAGACTGCCGCAGTCTGGTTCTATAATGCCGATGCAGTATCACTGCTGTCCCATTAACTGAAAACATATCCTGGTTAAAGAGATAAAATATAGTCACATATATGATTATTTTCAGGCATAGACAGGAATACGGATGTCGCACAAACTCATCATTCCCGCACCCCTCCGTCATTCCCGTGAGAACAGAAACAGGGGTCAAACGAAACAGGGGTCAAACGAAACAGGGGTCAAACGAAACAGGGGTCAAACGAAACAG
>CAZEFU010000349.1:0-76 GCA_964511515.1 uncultured Wenzhouxiangellaceae bacterium | reverse complement strand
GGGTCAAGTCGGTTGCTTCACCGAAACAGGGGTCAAGTCGGTTGCTTCACAATACTCAGCCAAGACCACCAAAAAC
>CAZEFU010000348.1:0-2402 GCA_964511515.1 uncultured Wenzhouxiangellaceae bacterium | reverse complement strand
AGGTAGTGTAAGAATAATAAATATAATGCGTATATTCCGTGACCTTGGTTATCAAATCACCTTTTTTCCGGACAATCGCCAGTGGGATGGTAGGTATAGTGAAGCCCTACAGTCTCTTGGGGTTGAGGTACTATTTGGAGAGTGGATTAGTAATCTGCCAGAATTCTTTATCCAGCGAGGGGAGGAGTTCGATGCGGTTATGATTTCTCGCTACTATGTGGCTGAAAACTACTTGCGCTTACTGGAACAATACATGCCCCAGGCTGAGTTTATTTTTGATACTGTAGACTTGCATTATTTGCGCGAACAGCGCCAGGCTGAGTTAGAAGAAGACCCCAGATTGCACCGGGCTGCAGCACGTAGCCGCCGAGCTGAATTACACATTATTAACCGAGCTGATACCACACTGGTAGTAAGCCCTTATGAGAAATCAGTACTCAGCAATGATGCACCAGATGCCAGGGTTGATATAGTCTCTAACATTCATCCTGTGCATGGTTGTCGCAAACCTTTTGCCCAAAGAAAAGACATCTTCTTTATTGGTGGGTATCAGCACCCGCCTAATGTAGATGCGGCTATCTGGTTGGCAAAACAGATATGGCCGCTGATCCATGCCCAGCTACCTGGGGTTCAATGCTTTCTGATTGGCAGCAAGGCTCCACCAATTGTAAAGAAACTTGAAGGCGATGGGCTGGTTTTCAGAGGTTTTGTTGAAGACCTTGAGCCTTGGCTAGATAACTACCGGATTGCACTAGCGCCACTGCGCTTCGGTGCTGGAGTGAAAGGCAAAGTTAATATGAGCATGAGCTACGGCCAGCCTGTAGTGGCAACAGAAATTGCAGTTGAGGGAATGCATGCACTACATGGTCGCGAAGTATTGGTTGCTGATGATGCACAAAGTTTTGCTGACGAAGTTGTGCGCTTGTATCAAGACGAAGCCTTGTGGCAGAAATTATCTGAGAATGGCCTGAAGAATGTGGCCGAGCACTTCTCTTTTGAGGCTGCACGGAGAAATATTCTGGAGATGATGGCTTCGCTTTGAATATTCACCTAAACTGCCGGTGCGTTAAGCTTGCGAACGCACCGGCAGAGTTTGGTATTTGTACCAAGCTCAAGCCTGCGCTGCGCCTGCGGTAACATACCCTACGACAAAACCCCGTAGATGTGGTTTATGACAAGCGCGCCAATATTGCCTGACCTAAATCAGCGGGTGAGCGTACAGTTGAAACACCAGCTTCTTCAAGTGCGGCATATTTAGCATCTGCCGTACCCTTGCCACCAGCAATAATCGCACCAGCATGGCCCATGCGTTTACCTTCAGGTGCAGTCACACCAGCAACATAAGCTGCCACTGGCTTGGTGACATAATCTGAGATAAATTCAGCCGCTAGCTCTTCAGCATCGCCGCCGATCTCGCCGACCATAATTATGCCGTCTGTTTCTGGATCATTCTGGAATAAACGCAGGCAATCAATAAAATTCATACCATTAATAGGGTCGCCACCAATGCCAATACAAGTGGTCTGCCCAAGCCCTACAACTGTAGTCTGATAAACCGCCTCGTAAGTTAAGGTACCCGAACGCGAAACCACGCCCACACGACCTTTCATGTGAATATCGCCTGGCATAATGCCAATTTTGCATTCATCTGGAGTAATAATGCCCGGGCAGTTTGGCCCAATTAACCAGGTATCTTCCATTTCAGCAATAACAGCTTTAGCGCGAATCATATCAAGCACTGGAATACCTTCAGTAATTGCCACAATCACCTTAATACCAGCATCAGCCGCTTCTAAAATTGCATCAGCTGCAAACGGTGGTGGCACATAAATAACTGTGGCCTCGGCACCAGTTTCACTAACTGCTTCTTTAACAGTATCAAATACCGGCAAATCCAAATGGCTGCTACCGCCCTTGCCTGGAGTTACCCCGGCAACCATCTTGGTGCCGTAATCGATGGCTTGTTGGGAATGAAAAGTACCCTGCTTGCCAGTAAAACCCTGACAAATAACCTTGGTGTCTTTATTAATTAATACACTCATTACAAAAATTCCTATGCCGCCGCCGCGATAGCTTTCGCCGCCGCGTCGTTTAAATCTGATGCGGTAATTACCGCCTGACCACTATCTGCCAATAACTGCAGACCCTTTTTGGCATTATTGCCTTCAAGGCGCACTACAATCGGCACATCAACACCAACTTCTTTAATTGCTTGCAAAATACCTTCGGCAATCAAGTCACAACGAACAATCCCGCCAAAAATATTTACCAAAATGGTATCAACCTTATCACCAGATAAAATTAGTTTGAAGGCATTGGCAACCCGTTCGGCATCGGCTGTACCGCCAACATCGAGGAAATTAGCTGGCTCGCCGCCACTAAGTTTAATTACATCCATGGTT
>CAZEFU010000347.1:0-2406 GCA_964511515.1 uncultured Wenzhouxiangellaceae bacterium | reverse complement strand
AGCTGATATGGAGAAGGCCTTTATTGCCAATAGTGGTGCAGAGGCTGTTGAGTGTGCATTAAAAATCGCGCGCCTTCGCGGCCATCAACAAGGTATCAAGTTACCAATAATTGCGGTTACCAATGGCGCTTTTCATGGTCGAACACTGGCAACAATTAGTGCCACCGATAATAAAAAACTTCAGCAAGGTTTTGAGCCATTAGTTCAAGGTTTCGTTCATCTGCCTTATGGTGATGCACAAGCTTTTGAGAATGCATTATTAGAAAACCCTGATATTTGCGCAATTTTATTGGAGCCAATCCAGGGAGAAACTGGCGTGGTTCTGCCGCCTGCTGGTTATTTCAAGCGACTACGCGAACTCTGTGACCAACACCAAGTATTGCTAATCTGCGACGAAATTCAAGCGGGTATGAACCGCACCGGTACTTGGTTTGCTTATCAACATGAAGATGTGTTGCCAGATATAGTTACTGTAGCCAAAGCTTTGGCGAATGGCCTCCCAATTGCCGCCTGTCTTGCGCGCGGGTCTGCCGCTGATGCATTCCAGCCCGGCAACCATGGCAGCACCTTTGGTGGCAACCCCTTGGCTTGTAGAACAGCCTGCACTGTAATCGACATTATGCAACGGGAATCAATTGGTGAAAATGCAGGTAAAATCGGTAGCTGGTTACTGCAGGAGTTCGAAAAGGCTCTGAGTGATCACTCAAGTGTGGTGGATGTTCGTGGTCGGGGCTTAATGCTGGCTATTGAGTTAGATCATAGTGCAATAGAAATTCGTAACCGCGCTCTAGCACAGGGTGTTTTAATTAATGTTACCCATGAAAAAATAATCAGACTGTTGCCACCGTTGATACTGAACCAAGATCAGGCGCAATTATTACTTGATACAGTTAGTAGTTTGGTTCTCGGTTGTTCTGCTGATTAAGGTCAATACGTACACAAATATATAGGTATAAACTGCTGTTATGAGTTCAACCAACAATAAAGCCACCAGCTTGCAGCAAGCAGATTCACTTTCTGAGCCTACTGCACAGGCCGATTCATATAATTTTGATGATCCGACAGAATTCATCAATGGCAAACGTGTTATGTCGAATGAGGAATCTTTACAGATATCTCATGAACGTGGTTATTACCCATATAAAAAGAAGATGCCCAGCAATCAATATGAGAAAGAGAAAAACCTGCTGCAAACTGAATTATTAAAACTCCAAAACTGGGTCAAATTAAGTGGTAAAAGAATAATCGGAATTTTTGAAGGTCGAGATGCAGCTGGTAAGGGTGGTACTATCAAACGCTTCATGGAGCACTTAAATCCTCGTGCAGCTCATGTTGTAGCTTTGGAAAAACCCAATGAACGCGAACGAGGCCAATGGTATTTTCAACGTTATATTCAGCAATTACCTACCCGCGGAGAAATGGTATTCTTCGATCGCTCATGGTACAACCGCGCTGGAGTTGAAAGGGTTATGGGATTTTGCACACCCACTGAATACCTTGAGTTTCTAAGGCAGGTACCTGACCTTGAAAGAATGATAGTAAGGAGCGACCTGATACTGTTCAAATATTGGTTCTCTGTTAGCCGCTATGAGCAGTTACGACGCTTTCATGCCAGAAAACTTGATCCACTAAAACAATGGAAGCTAAGCCCGATTGATTTACAATCCTTGGCTCGCTGGGATGAATACACAGAGGCTAAAGAGTCTATGTTTTTCTATACCGACACCGCAGATGCGCCTTGGATGGTAATTAAATCAGACGATAAAAAACGTGCCAGAATTGCTTGTATGCGCCATTTCCTAAGTAGTATTGACTACCCTGAAAAAGACCATGATATTGTCGGCGAACCAGATCCGTTGATTATGCAGCCGGCGGCTAATATAGTTAGCCAGGAGGGCTATTCAAAACTTCCATAGCTGCGCTCACAGTCGGGTGTTTCATACTCTCAAATTTCTTGAGTAACTGCGCTAGTGAGACCATGTCTGCGGCACATAATGTAGTATGTCCCAACTTACGTCCAGCTCGAGCTTTCTTACCGTAATTATGTAGAAAAACGCCCGGGAGGTCTGTAAGTGCCGCATGTTCTGGTATTGACCCTACCCAATTTAGCATCAATGACACTGCAGTCGTAGCTGGGTTTACTAAATCTCTTCCACTCAGCGCTCGAATATGATTCTCAAACTGAGAGCAACTGGAACCTTCAATGCTTAAGTGGCCCGAATTATGCACTCTGGGCGCTATTTCGTTTGCCAATAACTGCTCATCTTTGAGAAATAACTCCAGAGTAATCACTCCAATATAATTGAAGTGCTCTAATAATCTAGATAGCAGGTTTTCTGCCTGGCTTTGCAGTTCATCTGAAAACCATGGGGCTAAACTAAGCGACAGAACACCTTGAGTATGTAC
>CAZEFU010000346.1:0-2411 GCA_964511515.1 uncultured Wenzhouxiangellaceae bacterium | reverse complement strand
ACAGGAACATCTTTAAATTCATTTGCTAACTGTAAGCCTCAACTTCTCTTTACATAAATACAATTGCGCACTATAATTACCATATTCATAGTATTTGGTAACTGTAATGACCAATGATGCCAAAAAGAAACGGAATGCTCCTGTTTTTCCAAACCACAGAGAGATATTGTCTGTGCTTGGTGAGAATATCAAACTTGCCTGCAAACGCCGCAAGTATACCCAGTCATTGATTGCTGAGCGTACGGGTTTGAGCCGTAATACCGTTCGAAAAATTGAGCAAGGTGACCCAACAGTTTCCATTGGTCATTATGTCGCTGTGCTCGGCGTGCTTGGTTTGGTAGATGATTTTGCGAGCGTTGCCAGTGATGATGTACTGGGGCAAAAACTCCAGGATATTAAGCTTATGGGCAGAACAAAATGAGCCAACAGGTTTATGTGTTTGCAGACTGGGCGGGGCTAGAGCAGCCAACAAAGGTTGGTTTGAATAAGGCAGAGCGGCAGCTAATGGCACCGGCTTTTAATGTGAAGATGATATGCCCTTCGCAGGGTGCAACTATTTTCGTGTAAGCGTAGACCATACTTGAGCTGTGCCGATGGCGTAACAGACGCCAATCAACAAGCAGATAAAAGAACTAACAAGCATAAATGTTAAATTCTGCTGCAATTCGTTTATATGCGGGCCCTCAGCGAGCATAACTACCGGCACACCAAGCAATCCTCTGAGTAGATATATTGCCGAAATAAGCACCAGTGCCAGCCGCATAAAAGGCAGGCGCCGTAACAAGCCAGCTGCTGCGAACCCATACAGTGCCCAAATAAACAAGATCGCTGCTATAAACAACGTTACATTGACAGGATACCAAGAGCCCGCTTCTGCCAAGCGCGCCATTTGTTCACCAGCACCAAAGGCGCGATACCAATCTGGACCACCTGCAATTACGGCCAAGTGTGCCAGCGCTGCACTTAGGCTAAATATAGCGCCAATAAATAAGGGCTTGTTATTGATTTTCCGATTAGCTAGCAAAGCTGGTTACTTCAGCAAGCTAACGCTAATCAAGGCAATCCGGCGACGCTGCATTTTCAGCCGATATTCCAGTTCTTTTACACGTGTGTGAAAAGCAGTTTTTTGCCAACGGCTACGGAGTTTTTCACTAACTTCATTTGCCCTATTCGCCTGCAACTCTTGCCATTCGGTAATGGTTTTTCTAAATTGCTGGTATTCCTGTTCCACTACGGTTTTCCATTTCTGTCCAAGCTGAGCTTCTTGTACCTGGTCTCGTGCACGCTTAAAGTCCATTGCTAGACGAGCGCGCAAGATGCGAAATTTTGGTACCCGGCGTAAATCAGAAACCAAGCCCAGATAGTGACAAATATTGATAAACCACTTGGTTAAATCAAACTGCCACCAACGAACGCCATTTCTGTAGTCATTCTGGAAAATATGATGGAAGTTGTGATAACCCTCACCCCAGGTCAGCAAGGCAACAACCCAGTTATCGCGTGCACTATTTTCTTCGGTATAAGTTTGCTTGCCCCAGATATGCGCTAGAGAATTAATGAAAAAAGTCATGTGGTGGCTGATAAATAAGCGAAACACACCCGCCAGCAATAAAATACCCCAGAAGTCGCCCAGCAACAAACCAAGTAACATTGGTAGGCCAATATTCATAAATGCAGTTAATGGCCAATACCAACGCGCCTGCCAAACTACCACTGGGTCGCGCTTTAGATCAGGAATATTACTAAAATCGAGGTCACCAGAAGGATAGTCGCGCAACATCCAGCCGATATGCGAAAACCAGAAGCCACGCCCTGCTGAATACGGGTCTTTGTCGTTATTATCTACAAATTTATGGTGATTACGGTGCCTCGATGCCCAAGTCATTATGTCGTTTTGCAAAGCTTGTGCGCCCCATATCGCCAAAAACCAGCGTAAAATTGGGCGCGCCTTAAAACTGCGATGCGACCACAAACGATGATAGCCGGTAGTGATTGAGATGCCGTTAAATAACCAGAACAGGGTAAACAAAACCCAGGCTGAAGTTGAAAAGCCCTGAGTGATGCCATACCAGGGTACTACCACTAAAGATAGCAAGGCTGTGCCTGCGAACATCAGTGCAATTACTTTCAGTAGAGGCGGCTTGTTGCTTTCTGTTTGTATCTTGCTTGTTGGGCTGGTCATTGAGTTTCCTAGTGTCTGGAAGTACCTAGCAGCAAGCCCTGAAACTAGCTGCAAGATAAAAAATGGCGCGCCCGAGAGGATTCGAACCTCTGACCCCTGCCTTCGGAGGGCAGTACTCTATCCAGCTGAGCTACGGGCGCAGTACTCGCAAATTTTTCCGGCCGTCCGTGGTGTCGCATTGGCGCGGAGGTATCCCGCAACCCCGGATTGGCGGGGTTGCCACTGTAGC
>CAZEFU010000345.1:0-2415 GCA_964511515.1 uncultured Wenzhouxiangellaceae bacterium | reverse complement strand
TGCAACAGTTTACTGGAGATGTAGAGCTGGTATTAACAGGATTAGTAGACACACCAGAAGGTGTAACAGCTATGTTAAGGGATAACAATAACAATCATTACCGCGCCAAAGAGGGAGAAGAAGCTCAAGGCTGGGATATCGTCAAAATTAAAGCGGATAGAATTATTATTGAACGCGGCAGTGACCGAAAAGAGTTGATGTTGCGCAAACCTAAGCTTGAACAGGCGTTAGCTCCTAAAAAGAAATTACCGAAGCGAAGAGCCAAGCCACCAAGACGGCGGCCACGAATAGAGTCTCCGCTTGAAGAACAAAATGAACAAATGTAAAAAATAACGATATGAAACGTATACTAATAATCCTTGCCAGTATTGCATTGCTATCCTCCTGTGAGCATTTGGGCCCTCACCCTAATAAAAAATTGCCGCTGGTTACTGTGGAAGATCCGCCTGGAAAAGAAACTAAGCAAGAGTTGAAAGGTAATAAAAAATCGACTGATGACGATGAAACAAAACAAAAGGATGAGTTCTTTCGAGGTACCGGCAGGTTTGTGGGGTATTCCGGTAAAACCGCAAAAGCAAATGGAAGTTCGGCTTCCGGGAAATTTACGCTGAATTTTGAAGATGCCGCTCTGAGCGAAGTTATTAAGGTTATTCTTAGCGATACCCTTAATGAAAGTTACATGGTCAGTCCCAAAGTGGTAGGCAAAGTAACCTTGCAAACTTCCAGACCATTGACCAAGCAAGAGTTGTTGCCTACATTGGAGTTATTACTGCAAGTCAATAACGCAGCATTGATTAAAGATGCCAATATGTATCGGATCGAACCATTAAACAAAGCGCTGAAAGGTGGTGTTTCACCAACTCTGGCAGGTAAAGGTCAGTCTAGTGGATATCAGGTGCAAGTAATGCCGCTCCAGTATGTGGGGGTTGAAGAAATACAGGAAATTATCAAACCAATGGTTTCTCCCACCACTATAGTTAGAGTAGACAAGGCCAGAAACTTGTTGATGGTGGCTGGAACCGCAAAAGAACTGGAAGGTATCAAGCATACGGTAGCGACTTTTGATGTTGATTATATGGAGGGTATGTCTTTTGGTATTTTTCCTCTACACAACAGTGATGTGGAAACTATCAAGAAAGAGCTTGAAGAAATATTTGATAGTGCAGAAGGCGCCCCAATGGCAGATATGTTTAGAATGATTCCTCTGGAACGCATGAATGCCATTCTAGCCATTACTCCACAGCCCAGATATCTTGATAAAATAAAACTATGGATCAGTCGTCTGGATAAATCGTCCAGTGGAGCGGGTGGCGGTGTGATTGTCTATCCGGTTCAGCATATCAAAGCGGTAGAGCTGGCTGATACCTTGAATGAAGTTTTTGCCGGAGGCGATAAGAAAAAAACCAAGGATGCCACTGTTGCGCCAGGCCGAAAAGCGGTTAATATTAGAGGTAATAAAAAGAAACAGGCCAAACAAAGAACAGTTGCAAGCAGAAAATCTGGAACGGCTGAAGTTTCAGGTATCGGTGATGTCAAAATTATTGCTGATGAAGCAAATAATACCATCATTATTGTTGCGACACCGCAGGAATATGAAACCATTAAAACTGTCATTAAGCAACTGGATGTAATGCCATTACAGGTGTTGCTTGAAACGACGATTATTGAGGTGAGGTTGACTGACAGTACAAAATATGGTGTTAGTTGGGGGTTTGGGGCCAACGGTAATATAACCTCTACTATTACGCCAGCTACGGATGATACCCCTGGGGAGACCACAATAACTGGAGATGGTGCCAGTCGAGGGATGGCGCAACTTGGATCATTGGCAGCGACAACTGCAGCAGCGGCTGGTTCAGGTGGTTTTTCCTATGTGATTGGCAATGCTGCTAATACGGTACAGGCGGCTATTGAGGCATTTGGAACGGACGACAATGTTAATGTGCTCGCTACACCTTCGATTATGGTCTTAAATAATCAGGAAGCGCGTCTACATGTGGGTGATACTATTCCCATAAGAACCAGTGACTTAACATCTGCTGACAGTGTTAATCCTAATAATAATAGTACTAATGTAATCGGTAATTTTAACCAGGAGGACACTGGGATAACTTTGGAAATAACGCCTAGAGTAAATGCCAGTGGTGTTGTAATTATGGATATACTTCAAGAATTTGATGAGGCTCAGGCTCCATCACCTGGCAGGAGTGGCTCAAACATTGATTCACCGACCATTCTCAAGCGCGAGCTAAAATCTTCTGTTGCGATTCACAGCGGAGAAACGGTTATTTTAGGTGGAGTGATTAATGAGGATTATACCGATAGTAAAGAGGGTATTCCCTGGTTTAAAGATCTCCCTTATATTGGGCCATTTTTTGGTACTACTAGGCGCTCGAAAGTCAAAACTGAGCTGAT
>CAZEFU010000344.1:0-2416 GCA_964511515.1 uncultured Wenzhouxiangellaceae bacterium | reverse complement strand
GACCCAAAGCCTACAATAACTAGCCAACTCGCACGAGTAGCCTTCACTACCGCTACTTATGGCATTAATGTTGCCGGTACCGTTTATCGTATGGATAATGTAGCTCTGAAATTACGGCCAGCATTCAAATCGCCGTTTCCTAGTGACGAAGAAGTGTTACGTTCTATCAAAGATAGAATCTGTGAACTTCGCGGAATTACTAACACTAAAACAGCCGCCGCTTAACGCTGCATAAAGGGGAAAATATGTCGTCCGCAATTCGCATTAAAAATGGCAAGGTTTATGACCCAATTAATGATGTCGATGGTGAAATAAAAGATATTTGTATTCAGGATGGCAAGATCGTTGATAGTGTTCCTTCCGATAGTCACTGTATAGATGCACATGGCATGGTAGTGATGCCTGGTGGTGTTGATATCCATTGCCACATAGCCGGACACAAGGTAAATCTGGCACGTAAATTTCAGCCCGAAGACCACCGCCATGATGTCCAGCCCAGGGTTGGAAATTTAAGATCAGGAACCGGGGGAACGGTACCCTCTACATTCACAACGGGTTATCGTTATGCAACCTTGGGCTATACTACTGCGATGGAAGCGGCAGTCCCTCCTCTAGGCGCACGACATACTCTGGAAGAATTGCATGACACACCCGTACTTGATAAAGGCTTTTATGTCTTATTAGCCAATAATGTTTGCCTCAATCAACTGTTGGAAAAGGCCGTACAGAAGAATTTAAAGAAGCGGTTGGCTGGTGGTTAAATGCCTCAAAATCCTATGCCATCAAATTAGTCAATCCAGGCGGCGATGAACCCTGGAAAGGAAACAAAAATTCCAATGTCCATAATCTTGATGAACAAATCAGCGGCTTTGATCTGACCCCTCGTAAAATCATTAAAGCCCTGATTGATGCCAGTAATGATTTAGGGCTGCCCCACCCTGCTCATATCCACTGCAACAACTTAGGTCATAGCGGTAACTATAAAACCACCCTGGAAACCATGAAAACAGCTGAGGGTCGACGTGCGCATATCACCCATATTCAGTTTCATAGCTATGGCGGTGAAGTTGGCAAAAACCCTACATCCCAGGCTAAAGAAATTTCAGACTATATTAATGACAATCCCAATATTAGCGCTGATGTAGGTCAGGTCATGTTTGGCAAGGCGACTATCATGACAGGTGATGCGCCACTAACCTGGCTGCTGCGCAATATGACCAAAAGTAAATGGATCAACGCGGATACCGAGTGTGAAAGCGGCTGCGGGATTTTACCTTTTTCCTATCAGGAACATATCTATACCCATGCCTTGCAATGGGCTATTGGTCTTGAATTATTCCTTCTGGCAAAAGACCCCTGGCGCATGGTGTTATCAACAGACCATCCCAACGGTGGATCATTTGAAAATTATCCCAAACTGATTCGTTTATTGATGGATAAAGATTTCCGCAATGAACAAGCCGCTAATGTTAACCAGAAAGCGATAGCCAATACTAACCTGTTAGATATTGACCGTGAATTTACCATGCAGGAAATTGCCATTATCTCTCGCGCAGCCCCAGCCAAACTATTAGGTTTAAGCAATAAAGGCCATATCGGTATCGGTGCCGATGCTGATGTTACTATTTACGATGAAATGGAAGATAGAGAGGCCATGTTTAATGCCGCTCGTTATGTGATTAAAAGTGGAGAACTCTTCATTAACAACCATGAGTTCTGTTCAGACCTCGATGGTCGTATTATTCATGTTGCACCACAATACGATAAAGCCATCGAAGATAAAATCCGACCTTTCTTTGAAGATTATTACACCATCCAGTTTGATAATTATGCAGTAGATGATGATTATGTGCATGGAGCAGAAATTATCCCCACTACACCTCAATAGTAAAAAAAATAACTGGAAAATCAATTATGTTTATTCAATCCACGGAAATTATTGATACTTTCGCTGAAGCCTTCGGTATGTGGGGTACCCGGGTTATTATCACTGGCGAAACACCTAAATGGGCAATGGCAGCGGCACGAGCCATGACTGGTTTTGCAACATCAGTAATTGGTTGCCGATGTGAAGCCGGAATCGAACGAGAAATTCCAACTGATGAAACACCGGATGGCAGACCAGGTGTTAGTGTACTTCTCTTCGCAGGAAGTGCTAAAGGTATTGGCAACCGACTGGTTGAAAGAATCGGTCAATGCGTAATGACCTGTCCAACCACAGCTTGTTATAACGGCTTGGATGCAGAAGAAAAAGTTATCGTTGGCGGCAAGTTGCGCTACTTTGGCGATGGCTATCAGGCCAGTAAAGTCTTAGGTGATCAACGGCTATGGCGTATACCAGTCATGGAAGGTGAATTTCTTATCGATGAAAGCTTTGGTGTACAACCTGCTGTTGGCGGTGGAAATTTTCTGGTAT
>CAZEFU010000343.1:0-2423 GCA_964511515.1 uncultured Wenzhouxiangellaceae bacterium | reverse complement strand
TTCTTTCTCACCTATCAGGCGAGTATCCTATGAAGTTGAAACCGCACGGGTTGAGCAGCGTACAAACCTCGATAGCTTAACTTTGGATATTGATACCAATGGTACAGTTGATTGCGAAGAAGCAGTTAAACTGGCAGCCAATATTTTGGTTGACCAAATGTCAGTGTTCATCGATTTTGAACGGCGCACACAGGTAGAGCCAGAAGAACCAGAAATTGAAGTTGATCCGGTGCTTTTATGCCCAATCGATGAGCTGGAACTAACTGTACGTTCTGCCAACTGCTTAAAAGCAGAAAGCATTCTTTACATCGGCGATCTGGTACAGAGAACTGAAGTTGAATTACTCAAAACCCCCAATCTTGGTAAGAAATCATTAACCGAGATCAAAGATGTGCTCGCTTCGCGCGATCTGTCTTTAGGGATGAAATTAGAAAACTGGCCTCCAGCGTCTATACAGACTGCTTGAAACGCCACTATAACGGGAACTAGTCATGCGTCATCAAAAGTCAGGACGTAAACTGAATCGGAACAGCTCGCACCGCAAAGCCATGTTTAAAAATATGGCCTCATCGCTGTTCAAACATCAAATTATCAAGACCACATTACCTAAGGCAAAAGAACTACGCCGGGTAGCAGAACCCTTGATCACATTGGCCAAAGAAGACAGCGTGGCACATCGTCGCCTGGCCTTTGATCGCCTGCGTGATAAAGAAGCTGTAGGTATCTTGTTCACCGATCTTGGTCCTCGCTATCTGGAGCGTCCAGGCGGGTATTTGCGCATTTTAAAATGTGGCTACCGTACTGGCGACAAAGCACCAATGGCTTATGTTGAGCTAGTTGATCGTCCACGCAAGGATGATGTAGTAGCGGCTGCAGAAGCAGAGTAAATCTGCTAATAAAGATATGAAAAACCCGGCCTCGGTCGGGTTTTTTTGTTTTAGCTCTTAATCCAGAGTAAACAAGTAAAAACATCGAGAACCATCTTAAATAGGGTAGAATTATCGAATGAAAAGTGTGTTTAAATCTGGAAATTATATCGAGGCTCAAATTGTATTGGGCATGCTGCAAAGCTATGACCTTGCGGCTGGATTTTTAGGTAATTTTCTTGTTGGTGGTGTGGGCGAGTTACCAGCGGCTGATCTGTATACTTTGCAGGTGCCAGAAACGGATTTTGACAAAGCTAATGAAGTAATTACTGCCTACCAAAATGGAGAGTTCGAACTAGCTGAATGAAACCGGAAAGACTCAGCTCACATTCGGTTATGTTGCCAAACACCTTTCTTGATTACACCAACACAGGCATTAGCGCGGAAGTTATACATCCACTGATTTATATCTTCAGCATCAATAATTGCAATATCCGCCTGATAACCAGGCAATAAACATCCAATAGATTTTTCTTTAGCAATCGCTGCAGCTGCAATACAACTGGCCCCATTTAAGACCTCAGCTGGAGTCATATGTTGGTTCAAACAGGCTTGTAACATTGCCAGCGGCAAGTGTCCGCTAGGTGCAGAGCCAGGATTTAAGTCAGTGGCTACAGCAACCTTTATGCCTGCTACAATTAATTTTCGCGCATCCAGATAATCATCTTTCAAATACATTGATGCAAGAGGCAGGCTCACAGCTATAGTTCCAGCTTTCGCTAACAGCTCTATATCAGCAGCTGAAATTCTTTCCAGGTGCTCAGCCGATATAGCTCCCAGTTCAGCAGCTAGGCCAGCAGCACCTGTATGGGTGAGTTGTTCTGCGTGAATTTTCAAGCCCATTCCCAGCTTAGCAGCGGCCTGTAGAATTACCCGGCCCTCTTCTACGGTATAAGCACCAGAATCGATATAACAATCACAAAATTCTGCCAAGCTTCTTGCAGAGATTTCCGGCAGCAGCTTGTTAATTAGCAGATCAATGTAGTCTGCGCGCTTAGCTGAATATTCATTTGGAATGATATGGGCGCCTAGGAAAGTTGGGATTAAATCTATTGGTTGTTCTTTCTGCAGTGCTTGATACACCTCAAGCTGTTTAATCTCATTTTCATAGTCCAAACCATAACCTGATTTACATTCAACAGTTGTAACCCCAAGCGCAAGCATATCTTCAAGCAGTATGTGAGCTTTGGCTTTCAGCTGGTCAAAGGATGCTTCACGAGTAGTTTTTACAGTGCTGGCAATACCGCCCCCGCTGGCAGCAATTTCTAGATAGCTTTTGCCAGCAATGCGCTGGGCAAATTCATCCCCGCGCCAGCCACCAAAACACAGATGAGTATGGCAATCAATTAGGCCGGGAATAACCAGCCGACCAGTACAATCATGCACAATCGCATCATGGTATATCGCAGGTACTGCATCAGACTTACCAATCCACAGTATTTTTCCATATTCCCAAACCAGGGCAGCATTTTCAATACTAGCTATATCGTCTTGAGC
>CAZEFU010000342.1:0-2425 GCA_964511515.1 uncultured Wenzhouxiangellaceae bacterium | reverse complement strand
AGCAAATCGAAGGCATCTTCACTATCTGCTCCAAGCTTTGCTTGTATTAGCTCCCTGAGCTTCCCACTATCTGGTAGTAGGTTATCAAAGAAACGATATACGCTGTCACCACGGTAAGCACTGGATGACAGTGGCATGGAGAGCGATAGTGGAATAGCTACTCTGCTCTCAAGCCAATGCGGAGCATAACTAAAGCTGAGAACACCACGACTCTTGGTGAGCTGCCCCACCATTTGCCCATTCATCAGCACATATAGTACTTTAGATAGTCGCTTACGCCCCATTATCCTTCCAGATTTCTTCCCATTGAGTTTTTTCTGCCTGAACAGGCTGAATAATCAACTCCAAGCGTAAGGCTGCTATTAGTTTCAACAATGTATCGATTTGAACTTTGACCATCCCCCTTTCTACATCCGATACCGTAGTTTGATGTACACCCACTAACTTACCCGCAGATAGCTGCGTTAACCCCATTGATTCTCTTCTATCTTTAATAACTCTACCTAATGCTTTGGTAGAATTTATAGCTTGGGGAATGTTCATTCTTATGCTCCTTTTATAGCCTGTTAGCTATATAGAATAATTATAGCCTATTAGCTATAAACGCCCAATAATGCTTATTAGCTATAATATTTAAAGTTTAATGTTGACGCTACGGCGCAATTTGCAACTGTGAAATGCTCGCAAGAATTAAACCGCTGAATATGTGAGTTATACCAGGTTTAGTTTCTTTCGCGGACTAAACTCCAAACTATCACGCATTTCCTCATAAAGCTTACGCGCTTTATCATCTTCAGCTGAGGGTAAAACCAGCTGCAGAACCACATAAAAATCTCCTGGATTTGCTCCAGGAAGGCCACGTCCCTTGATGCGCATCTTTTTACCCACTTGGGAGTCTTCAGCTATTTTCAAACTGACTTTACCCGCAGGCGTAGGCACTTCAATTATCGCACCCAGAGCTGCTTCCCATGGAGCTAGTGGCAAATTCATATAAATATCCTTGCCATCTACTGTGTAAAGTGAGTGCGGGTTGAACTGCACCTCTAATAACAAATCACCGTTAGGGCCGCCACCTACACCAGCACTGCCTTGACCTTTCAGGCGAATACTTTGGCCTGCACGAATGCCTTTAGGGATTTTCACCTTTAAAGAACGGACTTTATCTACCGGCCTGCCCTGTGGGTCGTGCTCAGGTACTTGCAGACTAAAACTACGGCTAGCACCGTTGATGGCATCGTCCAGATCAATACTTACCCGGGCACGAATATTCTCGCCGCGAGCACTGTACTGGCGTTGCGGGCCAGATTGAAAGCCGCCTCCGAACAGGTCTTCGAAAAAACTGCTAAAACCAGAAGCATCAGCTTGCCCACCACCAAAACCTGTTTGCTGCTGCCATCCAGGTGGTGGCTGGAAACCCTGCTGCCCGGCCTTCCAGTTAGAACCTAATTGGTCGTAAGCGGCGCGTTTCTCAGAGTCCTTTAGCACCTCATAAGCCTCGCCAAGCTCTTTGAACTTATCGGTAGCATTTGCTTCTTTGCTAACATCAGGATGGTACTTACGCGCCAGCTTTCTGTAGGCGCGCTTAATCTCATCTGCAGATGCCTTGCGTTCAACGCCTAAAGTTTTGTAATAATCTTTATATTCCATACACCCTTACCGTCTATTTGCCATCCAGCAAATAGTTAGAATCATGTTTCACAATACACTATATATTGAGCCTATGCTTGTGATTTTCAATCAAAAAACCACTATAATATTACTATGTCTACTTGGGTTATCGGCGATATTCAGGGTTGTTATGAGGCTTTTTCCAGACTCTTGGAAAAAATTAACTTCGACCCAGCAAAAGACCAGCTCTGGCTAACCGGAGATCTGGTAAATCGTGGTGGGCAATCACTGGAAACCCTGCGCCTGATTCACAGCCTTAAATCATCAGTTACCAGTGTATTGGGCAACCACGATTTACGCCTGCTAGCTGAAGATTGCTGGCACCCAGATGGTGGCTCTAACAACTCTGAGTTTGAAGCTATTTTAAATGCCCATGATCGTGAAGCACTAATGGCTTGGCTGACGCAATGCCCGTTATTGTTTCAGCATAAACCCAGTAAACATCTGCTGGTGCATGCTGGTCTGTTTCCGCAGTGGAAAGTTAAAGAAGCTTTATGGGCGGCTGATGAAATTGAGGCGATGCTCAGAAGCGAACATCGCAGCAAATATTTCAAGAAAATATATTCCAATAAACCACTGGATCTGAGCAAAACTTTGGGGATATGGCGACGTTTGCGCCTGGCAACCAATGTATTTACCAGAATGCGCTTTTGCGATATCAATGGCAAGATTGATCATAAATCCTCCGGTCCACCGGGCACTCAACGCAAAGGTTATTACCCCTGGTTTGAAGTACCTAATCAGCGCAAGAAAAAGT
>CAZEFU010000341.1:0-2441 GCA_964511515.1 uncultured Wenzhouxiangellaceae bacterium | reverse complement strand
AACAACTACTGCCACTAAAGAAACCACAGAACTTAGTGCCAAAGTTGTAGCTGTTGAAAAGAGCGCCGAGGCTGTATCTTGGGCCGAAAGAATTAGCTGGCAAGGCGATTTCAGGCCCCGTTATGAGTTTATAGATCAAGAAGGCGGCCAGAGTAGGAACCGTATGCGAGTTCGTGCCCGCGCGACTTTAGTGGCGGATGTTACTCCTAGTGTAAAAGTTGGTATTGGTATAGTTAGTGGTTCAGAAAACCCTACTTCCAGTAACCAATCATTAGGTGCTAGCGGAACCACTAAGGAACTAAATCTAGACCTTGCATATTTTGACTGGTCGGCGAGCCAAAATCTTAAAGTAGGTGGTGGTAAATTCAGGAATCCAATGTTGAGAGTCGGTGGGCATTCGATTTTATGGGACTCTGACTGGCGTCCAGAAGGGCTAAATTTACGTTGGGATAATGACAGGTATTTTGTCAACTCCATGGGCACCTGGCTTGAGGGAGATAGTCGTCGGGAAACCTCATTCTCTTATATGGCTCAAGCTGGGGTGATGTTGAATCCCGCAGATAATATTGAGTTAAAACTAGGCGGTGGCTACTATGTTTTTGATACTCAAGGACAGCTATCTTTTCTGGGCGATGGCGATCTGTTTGGTAACAGCCAGGGCCCAATTTTAGGATCCTACATCTATAACTACCATGTACTCGATAGCTTCGCAGAACTAAGGTTTAAACTCTTTGGTATGCCAATGATAGTATTTGCCGAATATATGCGCAATTCTGAAGCACCCAGATTCAACAGCGGCTATAGCTTTGGTTTTCGCTTAGGCAGGCTCAGCGATAAAGGTAGTTGGGATTTACGTTATGCCTATCAAAACCTGGAGAAAGATGCGACCTTCGCACTGATAGCCGACTCCGATTTTGGTGGTGGTGGCACGGATGTTCGTGGCCATGTATTACGCGCTAATTACGCAATCGA
The DNA here is from genome assembly GCA_964511515.1 of uncultured Wenzhouxiangellaceae bacterium. Lineage (GTDB taxonomy): Bacteria > Pseudomonadota > Gammaproteobacteria > Xanthomonadales > SZUA-36 > SZUA-51. Next base: position 1,469 of record CAZEFU010000341.1, on the reverse strand, counting down.
CAAAAACTGGAGTACCGGTCTTATTTATATAAACTCTGAGAATAACCTGGCCGCAGGTAAGCCCTTGGATTTCGAAAGATTGCAACTGGATATATTCTTTAGATTCAAATAAGCCCCCGCGTCCTCCCGGGGCGTCGAATAGGCGAATCCACAAGCCATATTTAACCTCATTTTGCACACCATACAGTACCAGCATGGTACTATATGGCATGTTAAGAATCTCCAAAATGACCGACTACGCTATTCAGTTAATGGTGAGCTTGTATTCGGCCGATCGGGCTCAGGTGGGAACAACGCTGAGTGCAATAAAACTGGCTGATAGAACTCACCTGGAAGTACCTACTGTCAGTAAAGTTATGAAGCTATTGTGCCAGCACAAGCTGGTGCAATCAGCGCGTGGGGCACAAGGTGGTTATTTTCTGATTCGTAGTGGTGATGATATTTCAGTGGCAGAAATTATTACCGCAATTGAAGGCCCAATCGCAATGACCGAGTGTTCAATTGACGATGGTGTTTGCGGGCAACAGAGGAACTGCGATCTGATTACTAATTGGCGCCGTATTTCCACAGCTGTAGCCGCTGCTTTATCGTCTGTATCACTGGCAGAAATGGCAAATCCGGTGCATCCTCGGCAAATTCCCGACTTACAAATCACAACTTTGAATACCTGATTATGACGAAGAAACCGACTACCGTTGATGATTTTGTTGCTGCTAAATACCAACATGGTTTTGTTACCGATATTGAAACTGAAGGCTTGCCCCCGGGTTTGGATGAGGGTACGGTAAGGGCGATTTCTGCCTTTAAGCAGGAGCCAGAATGGCTGCTCGAATGGCGTCTTAAAGCCTACCGCCATTGGTTAACCCTAACTCCACCAGAATGGGCCAAGTTGGATATAATACCAATTGATTTTCAGGCAATCTCTTACTATGCAGCGCCAAAATCTGATGCTGACCGGCCGCAGTCTCTTGATGAAGTTGACCCTAAGTTACTAGCAACTTACGAGAAGCTAGGCGTGCCATTACATGAGCGCGCCCGTCTAGCCGGAGTGGCAGTTGATGCAGTCTTCGATTCAGTATCTGTTGGCACTACCTTTAAGAAAGAGCTAGCTGCTGTTGGGGTAATTTTTGGATCATTTTCAGATGCTGTCAAAGAACATCCAGAGCTAGTACGCCAGTACCTTGGCAGCGTAGTACCAACTACCGATAATTATTTTGCCTGTTTAAATTCTGCGGTTTTTTCTGATGGCAGCTTTTGTTACATCCCCAAGGGTGTGCGTTGCCCAATGGAATTATCTACATACTTCCGTATTAATGCAGCCGAAACCGGGCAGTTTGAACGCACCCTGATAATCGCTGAGCCGGGTAGCTATGTATCCTATTTGGAAGGCTGCACAGCTCCGATGCGGGATGAAAACCAACTGCATGCTGCAGGAGTAGAGCTAGTAGCACTGGCAGACTCGCATATTA
>CAZEFU010000340.1:0-2448 GCA_964511515.1 uncultured Wenzhouxiangellaceae bacterium | reverse complement strand
CAAAGGCACTGGGGAAATTCTTAAGATATCTGGTTCGCGCCAGTCGCCGATAAAGCCATCTTCTTCCATGCGCTTAAATAATTTTCTACCATTATCTTGCCCGCTACGTATGCGCAAAGATAACTGGCAACCTTGTTGCTGCGGTTTTGCTGGGGTAATAATTTCTATATGCTCAGCCAGTTTCGTAGTGACCAGCATGCGCAGGTATCCGGTAAGTTCTAAAGACTTAGCACGCAGCGCAGACATGCCGGCACGCTCAAATATATCCAGACTGGCACGCATAGCCGCCAGCCCGAAGATAGATGGATTGGAAAGCTGCCAGGCATCTGCACCTTGGCTGGGAATAAAGTCATCGCCCATGCGGAAACGGCTGGCTTTATCATGACCCCACCAGCCACTAAAACGAATTAAATCAGGGTTTCCAGAGTGACGTTGATGCACAAAACATCCAGCGATGTTTCCAGGGCCAGAGTTTAGGTATTTATAAGTACACCAGACGGCGAAATCGCAGCCATCGTCATGTAAATTCAATGGAATATTACCAATCGCATGCGCCAGATCAAAACCCACTTTAGCACCTGCTGCATGGGCAGCTTTAGTGATTCTGGCGATATCTAGGACCTGGCCGCTGGCATATTGCACACCAGGCATCAGAACCAGCGCCACTTCATCTGCATGATTGTGCAAATACTCTTCAATAGTAGCTTCATCAAGCAAACGATCATTGGGGTTAACAAGCTCGAGCAAACACTCATTAACATCTAGTCCATGGTGTTGTAACTGTGATACCACAGCATAGCGATCAGACGGGAAAGCTTGTTTTTCAATTATAATTTTATTGCGCTTGCCTTCTGGGCGAAAGAAACTAACCATCATTAAGTGTAAATTAGTGGTTAAGGTATTCATGGCGACCACCTCAAGTGGCAGTGCGCCGGTTATGTTGGCTAGAGATTCACGTAGAAATTCGTGGTAGGGCATCCACGGATAGTCACCAGCAAAATGCGCTGCAACCCCAAGTTCACGCCAGGCATCAAGTTCTGCTTGAATGTAAGCGGCGAGTTGCTTTGGTTGCAAGCCAAGTGAGTTACCAGCAAAGTAATACTGTTGGCCATCTTGGTGCGGCGGGATATGAAATTCATCCCGATAGCTTGCCAAGGGGTCTTGGTTATCTAGCTGCTTGGCATATTCCAGACTGGTATCAATCATAAGTCGGCAACTTTTTGTAATGGATATATTTTGGGGTTTGACGGGCTGGCATCTGATTCCAGGCAGGAGATATTTAATTCCAACCAGTAGTGGCCGTCAGCGATAGAATTATCTACATAAATCATCTCGCTTAGACTACGTTTATTTGCGTTCTCAGGGGCAGCTGAGTGCATTCCCCACCAGCTATGGTGATTAAATAAGACACCCTCATCATTGGCATAGTCCAGCGATGGCATATCTAATAATAAATGTTGCAAACCGCTAGCAGCCAGCCAGTTGATAGCGGCGGTTGTCAATAAAGGGTAATAGGGCTGTTGATTATAGTTACGGCTGGTTTTTTCTTGTGAGTTTGGCAAGCTACGGATAATTAAGGCAGTTGAAGTTACTTCTGAGTCACCAAATTTCTCCAGCAGTTGGGCTTGCAAGTTTACAAGGCTGAACAGGGGGTAGTCATCTGGCAGTTTGTGGTTATAGATTTCTGTACATTCAGCTACTGTTTCGGGCTGTAAACTTATCAGCTGTGCCGGGCAGGGTGTTTGCTCAACCAGACTTTGTACTGATTCAGCAGTTGCGCTTATGTGACCACTGCCCTCGGTGTGAGTACCATGACAATGTGGGATAAAGCTGATTTGCTCAACATTACAACCCGCGCCTGTAGCTACACAGCCGCTAAACCCAGCAACTTCAAGATTTGATTTATCGATTGCTTGCTCAGTAAAGAAAAGCGGTGAAACAACACCCTTTAAGGGTATTCCCAAGTATGAGCCACGACTAAAGTCGATAATATATTTTTCAAACTTGTACTCTAGTTCAGCTTTCATCATGTTGCAAAATCAGCCGGATTCAGACCCAGCCAGTCGAGAGCGTTGTGAGCAAATACCTTGGCTTCAACATTCTTATCCAAATTAAGGCCGCTGAGTAACTGGCCCGGTTGCTGCTCGCCCAATGGGAAGGGGTAATCTGTACCCAGCATTACCCGGTCTTCACCCATTATTTCAAGTAGCCACTCTAAGGCTCTGGCATCGTGGGTAACTGAATCTACCCAGAAGCGTTTTAAATACTCAGCTGGGTGAATTGGGTTATCTATAGCCACCAGGTCAGGGCGCATATCAAAACCATGAGCGATACGACCAATAGTCCAAGGGAAGCTGCCGCCACCATGAGCAAAGCAGAAACGTAGTTTGGGGTATTTTTCCAGCACACCGCCAAAAATAAGACTACATATAGCCCGCGACATTTCTG
>CAZEFU010000339.1:0-2450 GCA_964511515.1 uncultured Wenzhouxiangellaceae bacterium | reverse complement strand
GTAATGATTACACTTGAGCCTTGCTTTGTTATGTAAACCTCGTCAGTATCAAAGCGAAACTCTTTTGGCAAACGCACAGCCTGGCTGCGACCATTCATAAAGATTTTGGCTATTTGGTATTCCATAGGGTGCTCCAACTAAAATAGTATATATCATAAAGTATATATCATCTATCGGGAAAATCAAACTGAGAACAAAATTAACGGGATAGCAATACTACCGGGAACGATCTCTGGTTCAGGTATTTACACAAATTTATGAAATATGAACGCCAGATAGTTTAGAATTTAACTATTCCGGTTACAGGTACATATAATTGACCGGTTCTGCAATTTTAGGAGTAACTACATAGTGCTGGAATTTATACGGGCCGGTGGTTGGCTAATGGCGCCAATCATCCTCTGCTCAGTGTTGGCCATGGCGATTGTTCTAGAGCGTTTTTGGACTCTACGCCGCAGCAAGGTTATCCCGATAGAGGTAAACAAAAAGGTTGAAGCATGGGCAGATACCAGTGATCTGGACTACAACCATTTAATGCAATTGCGCAATGGCTCTCCACTAGGAGAGGTGTTGGCAGCTGCGTTGCTTAATCGACATCGTTCGCGTGAAATTATCAAAGAGGCTGTTGAAGAGAGCGGCCGGCATGTGATTCATGAACTGCAACGATTTCTTAATACCCTTGGCACGATTGCCGATGTAGCGCCGCTTTTAGGCCTGCTGGGTACGGTAGTTGGAATGATCAAGGTATTTGCAGCAATTGTTACTTTCGGAGTTGGCAACGCCAATGAACTGGCAGGTGGCATATCGCAAGCTCTGACAACCACAGCTGCAGGTCTTGGCGTTGCAATACCATCAGTATTTTTCTATAGATACTTCCGCGGACGAATAGCTGAGTATGTAGTAGTGATGGAGCAACAGGCAATTCACCTGATTGATGCTATCGACCGGGGTAATATCAAAAAACACAGAAACCTGCCTGGAGCCTGATTTGAAACTTCAAGCACTACCACTAGAGGATCCAAAAGTAAGCCTTACATCTTTAATTGATGTGGTTTTTCTGTTGTTAATATTTTTTATGATCAGCACCAGTTTTGAGCAACAAACCGCACTGCAGATTTCCTTACCCAAGGCATCCCAGGAAGCAGAGTTGGTGCGTGACAAAGTTCTTGAGCTTGCAATCGATGCTGAAGGTCGGATGTATGTTAATGAAAATGGCTTACTAGATTCTCGCCCTGCAACTTTAACTGCAGCACTGGAGAATGCAACAAAAGGAGGCCGCGACATACCCGTAATTTTACGAGCTGATGCTAACACCCCGCATCATTATGTGGTGACCGCTATGGATGTTTTAGCAAAAATGGGGTTTCAGAACTTATCTATTGCAGCCTCACACGAGCCTGAGGAAGATTGATGACTGCCACTGAGCCATTATCTGGCAGGAAAATTTACCGGCGCCTGCTAGCGTACACAGGCAACTATAAAGGCATGATGCTATTAGGCGCATTTGGCATGCTGCTTGATGCTGCTGCCCAGCCACTATTTTACAAGCTCAATCAATTTATGGTGGATCGGGTATTCGGGGATAAAGATATTGAGTTTGGGATGACTGTTGCAGCAGCAGTTGCGGCCCTCGGATTAGCACGAATTATTGGTAATTTTCTTGGTGTCTATGGCTTAGAATGGGTCGGAAAACGCATAGTTGCAGATCTTAGGCATGATCTTTTTTCATCCTATCTGCGCATGCCTTCATCATATTTGGATCAAAAAAACTCAGGCGATTTAATCTCACGCCTTACCTTTAACCTTGAGCAAGTAGCCAATGCAGTAACCACAACCATAGTTTCTGGCGGTCGTGACATACTAATAATTATCGGCAACTTGATCGTTATGTTCAGCGCAAATGCCAAACTCAGTGCCAGTGTTTTGGTTATGGCACCGATAATTGCACTGGTAGTAGCGGTTGTAAATCGCAAGTTTCGCAAGATCAGTAAGCGTGTACAAAATGCAATGGGTGGCGTTTCCGATGTCACCACCGAAGCTGTAAGCGCGCATCGGGTAATTAAAGTGTTTTCCGGGCAGCAACAAGAACTCGACCGCTTTGATCAAGCCAATGAAACAGCGCGTCGTTTTGGAATGCGCCTGGTAGCAACTAGGTTGGCATCCTCTTCAGTAATTCAGCTGGCAGCGATAATCGCCATGTTGATGATTCTAGTACTGGCATTACAGCCTGATGTTCTGGAACAAGTATCGCCCGGGGTGTTTTCAACTATATTTATTTCCTTGATAGCTTCAATACCACCACTAAAGCGCGTCTCCAATATCCAGGAACAACTGGGTAAGAGCATTGCTGCTGCTGAAAGCGTATTTGAGCTAATCGATCAACCCGGTGAACTGGATGAAGGCAAGGAAATAATCCAAAATCCCGAAGGTAGTTTGGTATTCGAAGATGT
>CAZEFU010000338.1:0-2471 GCA_964511515.1 uncultured Wenzhouxiangellaceae bacterium | reverse complement strand
ATTGGGACAGCGCTAACTAAGGAGCTGATGCTCAGAGTTATGCCTGCGACAGTAAAATACCAAAATTTGTGTAAGCTCATATCATAATTGCTCAAATCCTTTCAAGATCGACCATTATATGAGTATTTTCTATCGATATGCGTTTTCATCGGTACTAGGCTGCTCAAATCGCTATAATTACTCTTATGAATTTTCAGAATTTTATCAATACACTGCAACAGTACTGGGCAGACCAGGGCTGTGTTCTGGTTCAACCCTTGGATTTAGAGGTTGGCGCCGGTACTTTTCACCCAGCTACATTCCTGCGGGCAATAGGCCCTGAGCCATGGAATGCGGCTTTCGTACAGCCATGTAGACGGCCAACCGATGGTCGTTATGGGGAAAACCCCAATCGCTTGCAGCACTACTATCAATATCAGGTGGTCATGAAGCCTTCGCCAGATAATATCCAGGAATTATATCTTGGCTCATTGCAGGCAATTGGAATTGACCCAAAAGTGCATGATATCCGCTTTGTAGAAGATAACTGGGAATCACCAACTCTCGGTGCTTGGGGCTTGGGTTGGGAGGTTTGGTTAAATGGTATGGAGATAACTCAGTTCACCTATTTCCAGCAAGCTGGCGGGCTTGAGTGTCGCCCGGTGCTTGGTGAAATCACCTACGGTCTTGAGCGCCTGGCTATTTATATTCAGGATGTTGATTCTATTTACGACTTGGTCTGGAGTGATGTTGGTGGCCGAGTGGTAACTTATGGCGAAGTTTTTCACCAGAATGAAGTAGAAATGTCGGCCTATAACTTTGAGCATGCCGATGTGGATTCATTATTTGCATGGTTTGATACCTGCGAGCGCGAAGCTGCGCGTCTGGTGGATTTAGATCTACCCTTGCCTGCCTATGAGCAAGTGCTTAAAGCTTCACATACTTTTAATTTACTGGATGCCCGCCACGCTATTTCTGTAACTGAGCGCCAGCGATATATCTTGCGTGTACGTAACTTATCAAAACAAGTTGCCGAGAGCTATTACGCCAAAAGGGAAAGCTTAGGTTTTCCAGGCTTAGCTAAAGGGGCAGGGTCATGAAGCAGCAGTTACTGGTTGAGATTGGTTGTGAGGAATTGCCACCAAAAGCTCTGAGCAAGCTTTCGCAGGCATTTTTTAATGAGGTGAAGTCCGGACTAGAAAAGGCCGGAATTGAATTTGATGCCGGCAATAGCCGTATGTATAACAGCCCGCGTCGTCTGGCACTTTCTCTGGCAGAGGTGGCGGCAAAGCAAGCAGATCAAATGCTTAAGCGCCGTGGCCCAGCAGTTAGTGCCGCATTTGATGCTGACGGCAAGCCTACGCCAGCTGCGACTGGCTTTGCCCGCTCGCTTAATCTGGATCTTGAAGATATTGGTCGCACCGAAGATGGCCAGCACTTATTCGTAGAGATTGCTCAGCCCGGACAAGCATTGAATGATGTCTTGTATCCGATTTTAGAGGCTGCACTGAAGCGCTTGCCGATTCCCAAGCCCATGCGTTGGGGCGAGCATAAGGCAAGTTTTGTGCGTCCAGTTCATTGGTTGGTGGTTTTATTCGGCGAGCAGGTGATTGCTGGTGAGCTGTTTGAGCAACAGGCTGACCGCCTGAGCTATGGTCATCGTGTGCATGCACCAGGACCACATAGCATTGAGCACGCTGATCGCTATGTTGAGATTTTGCAGCAAGCTTATGTAATGGTTGAGCCAGAAGCGCGCAAGGCCAGAGTTAAAGAGCAAGCAATTGCAGTGGCGGAAAACGCCTTTGTTTTGATTGATGAGGACTTGCTTGAAGAAGTTAGTAACTTAGTTGAATGGCCGGTCGCATTGGTTGGTAGTTTCTCTAATGAATATTTACAGGTGCCAGCTGAGGCGCTTATATCCAGTATGCAGAGTCATCAAAAATTCTTCCCAATGCTGACATCAGCAACTGAGCAACAATTAATTAATCAGTTTGTCACGGTTGCCAATTTGGAAAGCACAAAGCCTGAGGTCGTACGCCAAGGCTTTGAGCGGGTAATTAGCCCGCGCTTAGCTGATGCCAGGTTCTTCTGGGATCAAGACCGCAAGCACGGCCTTGAAAACTGGATTCCAGCTTTGAGTAAGGTGGTGTTTCAAAAGAAATTAGGAACAATTGCCGATAAATGCACAAGAATATCAACAATTAGCCATGAAATAGCGAAAGATAACGATTTAAGCCTTAATCACGCCAAGCGCGCCGCAGAATTATGTAAATGTGATCTGTTGAGTGAGATGGTCGGAGAATTCCCTGACTTACAGGGCATAATGGGTCGTTATTATGCCGTTGAAGCAGGCGAAGACACTGCCGTTGCTGAAGCGATTGAGCAGCATTATCAGCCACGCTTTGCCAGTGATATTATTCCCGCAAGCCCGCTTGGGCGAACGCTAGCTCTGGCTGATCGCATTGATACTCTGATGGGAATTTTTGCCATTG
>CAZEFU010000337.1:0-2474 GCA_964511515.1 uncultured Wenzhouxiangellaceae bacterium | reverse complement strand
TTATTACCACAGAAAATGGTGCTTGGACAGAGCGTTTGGGTCTTCTAAGTGAAGGACCAATAACTGTTGCTGCAGCAAGCTCAGGTTTTTATGATTCATTCGAAAGCAGATAGAGTCGGTACTGAATAAGCCTGAGATATCGTGGAATCACAGAATTGCAGGGGCGAATTGAACTGTAAATATTGACACTTGTAATATTCTGACATAAATTAGGCGAAATATTTAGGGAAAAATATTTACAGGTGGGCCTTGGTTTACAGTGAAAACTAGTTTATTTTTCCTATCCCCATCTCTTTTTGCTTACTCCTGTTTGGAGTGTTTGGAAGAAAAGTTAGAGCAACGGAGAGAGTCATGAAGTATTTTAGTAGTGTTTGTCCCAATCTAGGCATCTTGAGTGGCTTAAAAATTATGCGCAACGCATTAACCTGCATTTTATTGATGTGGGCAACGGGAAGCGTGCAGGCAGCAGCACAAAAATCTTGGGAAATACACGGTGCATTACAAACTGCTACGGACGATGGTGTCGTTCCGCCGGCCCCATTACATTATTTAGAGCACGCGGATAAAACCCCCTTCTTCTGGTTTGGCGATACTGCTTGGCTAATACCACATCGCCTTACGATACCCGAAGCTGAAACCTATTTTGCTAATAGACAAGAAAATGGATTTTCAATCGTTCAAATTATGGTAACAGGCTCTGGTTCTATTGATGGATTATTAATTCCTTCACATAATGCAGCAACTGGTTTATTACCATTCCACGGAATAAATAGTGGTACACCGCGATATAGTGGCATTCCCAATGCTGGACCAGATAATTTACCCGACCCCGAAAAACCAGTCGCAGATTTTTTCACGCATCTGGATCAGATCATTGATTTAGCTGAGCAGAACGGGATATATGTTGCACTAGCTCCTGCCTGGGCAAGATATGTATGCCGACATGCTAACGAAGAAAGTTATACGCCGGAAGTATTTAATGCAAATAATGCGTTTGTATATGGCCAATGGATTGGGAATCGATACAAAAACAGACCCAACCTTCTCTGGATGTTTGGAGGAGATCACGACTATTGCAGCAACGGACAAGTTGTATGGGATGCACTAGCAAATGGTATTCGTACAGCAGGCGACTTGCATTTAATAACTTTTCATCCCGGTCGCTTTCCAGATGACCCTAACGACCCTAATGACCTTGGCGGTCGCAGATATAGCTCTTCAGCAGGTTGGCTATTCGATCGTGACTTAAATGAATACAGGGTAAATTGGTTAGATTTCGGTGCAAGCTATCCTAATCGACAAGTAATACGTGAAGTAAATGAATACGCTTACAGCGTTACTAACCCGATCAAGCCAACAATATTGGTTGAAGCCGAGTATTTTAGATATCAAAACCCTAAGACAACAAACCCACCACCACCGCAACCCGATAGCTATATCCGCGCTCAACCCTATTGGTCGCTACTATCCGGCGCGGCTGGCTATACTTATGGCAACACACATGTTTGGTGGTTTGATAAAAAATTTGACGCAAACACAAGTAATAATAATGGCGTAGCTTTTCCTGACAGGCGTGCTTTATATCAAATAGAAGATAGCAAGGGTTGGAGCGATGACGAGTATCTTGACTCTTTGGGTACTCGGTGGGCAGTGATTTGGAAGAATTATTTCTCCAGCATAGCGTGGCAAAAGCTAATCCCTGACCAAAATATAATTCTAACGAATACTGGGAACGGCTCCACACTTAAAATAGCAGCTCGCTCCTCAGATGGTGATCGAGTGCTTGTCTATTTCCCCAATAGCAGTACATCTAAAATCGATTTCGGAAAAATAACAACGGGAGGTTCGAATATAGAAATTCGTTGGTTAAACCCAATGAATGGAAACAACATATTAATCGATAGACTTGAAGCACCAATTCCCGCCTCGCAAAACTTCAGCATACCAACAGGTTGGGAAGATGGATTACTTATTCTAGAACGTACAAACAAAACCGCACCTGAATCGTCTACACAAATTGCCAAGGGCACAAGCTGGAAGTATATAGATGATGGCACAAACCAGGGCGTTGCTTGGCAATCCATTGCCTTTGATGACACAGCGTGGCAGACGGGTAATGCGCAGCTTGGTTATGGTGATGGTGACGAGGTAACCGTTGTAGGTTTTGGAGGAAATTCTAGTAATAAATATATAACAACGTATTTTCGTCATATATTTAATGTAACAAACGTCTCTACTATTGAGGCCGTAACTCTCGGTTTGCTAAGGGATGATGGCGCTGTAGTCTATTTAAATGGCACAGAAGTGGTGCGATCGAACATGCCCATATGGGATATAGACTATCAAACGACAGCTGAAAATGCGGTATCAGGTGCCGATGAAGATACATATAACATCTTTAGTATCAAGCCCACATTGTTGATAGAAGGTGATAATGTGCTAGCAGTAGAGATACATCAGGCAAGCCCAGGGAG
>CAZEFU010000336.1:0-2478 GCA_964511515.1 uncultured Wenzhouxiangellaceae bacterium | reverse complement strand
GGATGATATGACTGTACTGGGTGTTGAAGCAGTAACGATCGCGCCTGGCTTTAGTTATGAGCATGCCCCGCAGCAGGATGTATTTATTGAAAGTAGTTCCACTAAAAAGCTGTTTCGGGACATATTTAAACTGGGAAAGGCGCGTGTTAACAAATGGCGCTTAAATCATTCTTCGCTGTATCTTGATTTTCTTGCCGGCAATCAAAGTTATGAATGCACTCCCTGGGGTAATCCAACCCGTAATATATTTGGATGGCAGAAGCCTTGCTATTTACTGGATGATGAAGGCTATGCAACCAGTTTTCAGGGGTTGATGGAAGAAACCAACTGGGATAAGTATGGTAATGCACATAACCCGAAGTGTGCTGATTGTATGGCGCATTGTGGTTATGAGCCCACCGCTGTGGATGATATGTTGAAGCATCCGATCAAAGCGTTGATTACATCCATTAAAGGGCCGCGTACTGAGGGTGAAATGGCGCCTGCACCTGTGCCACAGTATGCTACTCGTACACATACTTTGACTGATATTCCCGTGGTTGTTGAGGCCGTAGACTAAACAGGTTCCTGTTTGTCCTGATGTTGTTTTGGCAGTTCGGTCTGGGGGTTGCTGCTAGCCTTTGGTTAATTATTTGGCTTTTGCCTTGGCAGCCTTGGCGGAACAGAGAGGTTTTGAATGCTTCTGTTTCGCCAGAAGCTATAGACTTAAAAGATCTAACGGTAGTTATTCCAGCCCGCAACGAAGCGGCACTAATAACCACTACGTTACAAGCTCTTATAGTTCAAGGGCATAATCTGAATATTATTCTGGTGGATGATCATTCCAGTGATAAGACGGTTCAACTGGCTGAATCTTTGGAATATGATACGCTGACAATTGTTCAAGGGCAGCCATTACCAGAAGGTTGGACAGGTAAATTATGGGCGCAAGAGCAGGGCGTTCAGCAAGTTAAAACACCGTTGACGTTGCTGTTAGATGCGGATATTAAACTGACCCCTGGATTAATATTGGCATTGTTAGATAAAAAGCAGGCTGAAAATCTTCAGTTTGTGTCATTGATGGCTTCTTTAAGTCAGGTCGGTATCTGGGAAAAGTGGTTTATGCCGGCCTTTGTTTATTTTTTCAAGATGCTCTATCCATTCGCGTTGGCGAATTCTCCGCGTAGTTTTGTTGCAGCGGCAGCGGGTGGCTGTATTCTGCTTGATACACAGATATTTGCTAAAATTGGTGGACTTGCGTCGATCCGGGGCGCTATTATTGACGATTGTACCTTGGCGGGGCGAGTGAAGTCTGAGGGGTACAGGACTTGGCTGGGGTTGACTCATTCGGTGATAAGCCAAAGAGCTTCACAGTCGTTTGCAGATATCTGGGATATGGTGGCTCGTACAGCGTTTACTCAATTGCGCTATTCGACTGCTTTGTTGTTGCTGTGTACTGGGGTCATGTTACTGATGTATTGGCTGCCCGTGTTAGGCTTGTTTGTTTTTGAATGGCCTTGGGTACAGGTGCTCGCATTGTTTGCTTGTGTGAGTATGGCGCTTTGTTATTGGCCAACATTAAAGTTTTATCACCGGCATCCATTATGGTGTTTGACCATGCCGTTAATTGCCGGGTTTTATCTGGCTATGGTTTGGGGTTCTGCAATACGCTACTGGAAGGGCGAAAAAACTCGCTGGAAAGGGCGGATTTATCATGCCTGATTCTCGTGTTTCCACGCTCCCGGTGTGGAAACACGAATATTTATTAAGTTATGGGGAGCAGTAATACATGAATTTAGGGTTTGATCGAACAAGCAATGTTATTCGGGGCAGTCTCTTGTTACTGTTGAGCCTGTTTACTGCTTCAGTCTTGGCTGAAGAGACTCCCCCAGAGCCAAAAAGCCCTGTTCCTGGCGTGGAGTTGCCAGCTACCACTCTCCCTGAATTGCCCAGTACTGTTACTGTTGCCCCAGAATCGCTAAGCTCTGCGCGTCAGGTGGTTGAGAAGTTTCAGCAAGGCCTGATTGCGGTCATGCAGCAAGCCATGGATCTTGGCTATCAGGGTCGCTATGAGCAGCTGAAAAGCATTGTTAAGGAAAGTCATGACCTTGCTGGAATTGCCAGAATAGTGGTGGGTGGCAAACAATGGAAAAGCTTTGATGAGGATCAAAAACAACGGTTATTAGAGGTTTTCAGTCGCCTGGCTATTGCTACTTACGCATATAATTTTAACGACTACGCTGGGGAGTCATTTCAATTTGTTTCAGAGAAAGAGGCTAAGCGGGGAAGGCAATTAGTACGAACATTGTTGACTGTGCCGAAGGGTGAGGATGTTCGTTTCGATTGTGTCTTGAAGGAAAAAGACGGTCGCTGGTTAATTGTCAATATTATCGCTAATGGTGTCAGTGATTTAGCATTAAAACGATCCGAATACAGCAGTATTCTAGGTCAGCAGGGATTTGACGGGTTACTTGAGAAAATGAACGGCAAAATCGAATA
>CAZEFU010000335.1:0-2478 GCA_964511515.1 uncultured Wenzhouxiangellaceae bacterium | reverse complement strand
TATCCACGTAATCAAGTTTTGCAATGTCCATTGTATTAACGGAGAATGCGCCAGCCTCGGAATTCTCGCGAGTTATAAACCAGCCGCCTGCATCGGCATGGTGAACCAGTTCCTGGTCTTGATCCTGATCACCTTCAGCATTTTTTCCATGCACATGTAGCGTAGTAAAGCCATCTACAGAAGCAATGGGTAAAGTAGCAAACCCCTTCTCGATATACCCGTTACCTCTGGGTTCGCCGAAAATAGCTCTTGGAGCTGTTTCAAATTCAATTGTTACTTCCTCGGCATAGGCATAACCAACGTTGAATAGCAGTATAGCGCCCAAGACTATAATCATTTTGATGTAATCGTTTTTCATTTTAAACACCTGAGTATCAGTTGCTGACTTCCGACTAAGTCGAATCGTCAAGTTTTGTCGTTGCTGATTAATATAAGAGCTTGTTAAAGCAATTATCACACCACTTGAAATAAGTATTGAAGCGGAAATCTTCCCAAATTATTGTGGTTTTATGAATCTAAATATATACTTTTCTCATGACATAGGTTCATGGTTATGTATTTATTATTAGATAATCTGAGAAAGTCTGCTGAATTGAATAACAATGTTGTTTACGTTCTAAGTTTTGGTTAACTGAGCGCTTCAATGGCAGAAGAGCTTGGGTAAATGGATTTGCAACCCTTGATGGGGTTATTCCATGTCTTACCAAGAAAAACTATTTCACTAGAAGAAATTAAATGAGTGGCATTCAATGGTGTAGCTACTCCAGTAAACTTCATTATATAGCTGCTCCAGAAAACCTCGTTGTAATGATTTTATAATGGCATAACGTGTGGCGAAAATTGATAAAATTAATTGCTATCGCAGATTGTATAAAATCAGGCGGCCACAATTTTACAGGCCGCCCTCAGTAGTAGCTTAAATTGCTACTTCATAACCAGCTAACAACTCTTGTTATGCGTTAATGCTTTTTTTGCGAAAGCGAAATAAGCCCAATAAACCTGTTCCAAATAGATAGACTGCAGCTGGAAGTGGTATCGGTTCCACATCTGGATTGTCTGGCATATCAGGATTGTCTGGCATATCAGGCACATCTGGGGTGTCTGGCATATCTGGGGTGTCTGGCGTATCTGGAGTGTCTGGCACATCTGGGCCGGTGCCTACAGCTCCAAGTGCAACGTTGTCCATTTCGAGTACCAGATTGGAAAAGTTAGGAGTGGCTCCGGGATCATTTCCACGACCTGGTGCATCAAAAAAGTACTCCAGTAAATAAACTTCGCCGAATCCTTCGACACCAGCAAAGTCCAGAGTTGATCCATTGGCGCTCTGATCGATCTGGAAATCCACAGTATTGGTTAAGCCTGCATCTGTGTAACCACGGAAAGTCACTGTTGAAGACGATCCATCGGCTAACCCAAGATTCAAAGAAGCAACATCTAGCCCGGCTACACTGAAAGCATCGCCATCAGCTAATTGAAAAAGACCGCCACCAGAATCAGCTTCTAGTTGAGAAGTATTACTTCCGGCTGCACTGCTACCGTGCAGGTGGCTCGTGCCACCGCTGGCAACACCAACAGAATCACCTGGAGAAGTGCCAAAACCAATCGCTGTATGTTCTACTCCATCTTCAAGGTAGACATTGCCAAACGAAGGAAACACTGCTGATGGCATTCGGTCTCCGGTGTCATCGGCTGCTTCAAAATCAATCGTTACATCTCCAGCTAAAGAAGCGTAGGAATGACTAGACATTCCTAGCAAGCCAATCAGCATCCCGCTAGCTAGCATAGGAAATTTCATAGGTTTACTCATTATAAATCCTCGTTTATTTGATTAATATATAGTTACTTACAACCAAATCTAATTTAAACTCAAGCTAGAACCTATCTTGTTTTGCAGGTCGCTTAACTGAAAATCAGATCACTTATTGCAATTTTCTATCGCAGGGTGTTCAGTCTTTTCCTGGCGATACTCCCTTTGCATGAGGGAAGCGATTCGGCCATCTCCCCGTAATAGCAGGAGACCCGTAACTTTCCGACCCAATCTCACAATTGGTGTGGCTACTTATAGTTCAAGCAAAAAACATGCCAAAAAAGAAGTCTTGTAGCTAAAGTTCATATTCAGCAGGACATAACAATAAGAAGTTCTAGAATGGATACTAAATTGCATACGAAGTTAAGAGTCAGATAAAGTCAGACATGGGTTGATGTTATTTTTTTTAATTTTTTGAATAAAAATATACAAGCTATGCACCAAATACCGAGGCTAGTCATAGCCTCAAAAATACTAGATTTGCCAAGTGTGTTGAGAAATGCGTCAAATCACACAAGTGATGTGCGATTTGACGCACTTTTTGTGGGCTGTTCGTATACAACTGCAGGATCTCCTTCCTGTCACTACATGTTGGCTGCCTGAGTGTATAGCAATGTCCCCCTGTGTCAGGATAGTTGTCGCCTCTAACATTTAAGTAGAGGTCACAACAA
>CAZEFU010000334.1:0-2496 GCA_964511515.1 uncultured Wenzhouxiangellaceae bacterium | reverse complement strand
AACTACTGGTGCCCGCCAGTTAAAACAACTACATGACTTACAGCAACAAACCCTGGCTCACTGGGTTGCCCAGTCGGTAATAACTGAATCTCGCCTGGCCAAAACTGATGGTCTTGGCCAGAGCCAGGGCGTGAGCAAAATGGGCAATCAGGACTGGTACTGGCAACTGCAAACAGCGCCAGGCTCAGACCCACTAATTTTGCGCTTAGATGCGCGTGTATATTCAGGCCCAGGTTTGCAACAACTGGTAGTGGCAGAAACAGGATTTAAATTGAGTACGCAGCGGTGAAATATGCGCACTAATTCCAATGGCTTCACCCTGCTTGAACTACTAGTGGCTATCAGTATTTTTTCGCTTATAGCAGCCGCAGGCTATAGCGGTCTTTCAAGTTTAGTCAGAGCTCTGCAGATTCAGCAAGAAAGCTCTACTGCCCTGGCCGATACCCAATGGCTGGTCGCCCGTTTGGATCAAGACATCGCCCAAGGCATTAATCGCCCAACACGAGTGGGGAACACGCGGCTGCCAGCTCTGGTAGGTGATTCCAATAGCTTGTGACTAGTAACTTTGAACGCCGAGCCGCCTATTTATCAAGCACTAAGTGATGAAATTCCAGTTAGCTGGCAATGGCAGAATCAGCACTTGAGGCGCCAGCTCTGGCAATTACCAGACCGAGCCGCAGCAACAGCACCATTAATAGATGAAGTTTTGATGGAGCAAGTTCTGCAATTTGAATTTCGCTATTTAGATCACAGCAATCAATGGCGTTTGCAATGGAATTCGAAACTCCAGAATGGCCAACTACCAAGGGCGATTCAATACCAGCTACAAACCAGCGACTATGAAATAATAAGTCGCATTATTGAATTACCGGGGCAGCGCCGATGAGCCCAGTAATAAAACTATCCAAACATCAATCTGGCGCTGCACTATTGATAGCCCTTGCCATTACCGTGCTGGCGGCAGTACTGGCACTGCGGGCGATAGAGCTAGGAGAAGTTGATCTACGCCGTAGTAGCCTTTTAATTCGCAGCGATCAAGCCAGACAGCTATCTCTGGGGCTGGAAGATTGGGCTATCTCTTTAATCCAGCGCGATCAGGAACACAGCCGAGGTGCGAAGTTCGATGGCTTGCAGGATATCTGGTACCAACGCTTGCCTGAAACGCCAGTTCCTGGAGGTAGCATCAGCGGCCAGTTAATAGACCTGGATGGCCGCTTTAATATAAACAGTTTGTTGGATATTGATGGCTCCGTTGATAATTTGGCACTGGAACGCTTCCGGCGCTTACTGCGCACGCTACAACTGAATCCGGCAATTGCAGACCAGGCCCTGGACTGGCTAGACAGTGATAATATGCCCCAAGCCCAAGGTGCTGAAGACAGCAGCTACCAAGCCCGGGCTAATCCGGGTTTAGCCGCCAATCAAAGGCTCAGCCATATATCTGAACTACGCCTACTGCCAGCCATGAGCAATGCCGCATGGAATAAGCTACAAGTATTTGTTCAGGCTAGCCCTACTCGTGGGTCAAGTGTAAATATCAATACAGCCAGTGCCGAGGTACTAATGTCTCTGGCCGATGGGGTCAGCAGGCAAATGGCCAATAGCCTGATTCGTTTGCGTGGTGCAGGCTTTGAATCTATGCCTAAATTTCTGCGCCAGAGCCTGTTCGAGAGCATTCGCATTGACCCGCGCGGTCTATCTGTACGCAGCAAGGTGTATCGAGCAACTGCAGAAATAATCATGGATCAAGAAACCACTAGAATAGAAACCCTGTTGCTACGCCGCGGTAGCGTTTATCATGTACTCTCGCGCAGACGAATTAATCTCTAAGGGAAACTCTGAATGCCGCAAAGCTTGTTTCTGTTCTACCCGCCAAGTACATCTGGACCTAATATCTGGAAGTGGTCGGGCAGTGCTGTGGGTGAGGGAAATGAGCAACAATTACGAGCTGTGGTTGAAAAGCTCGATGAAAATACTGAAATAATTCTATACCTGCCCAATGAAGAGGTCCTGCTTACCAGCGCGGAGATTCCAGCACGACAGACTGCACAAATTCAAAAAGCTGCGCCCTTTATTATCGAGGAAATGCTCGCCTGTGATCCTGCCGGCCTACAAGTTTGCACCAGTCGCGATCAGGGCTCTGGCAAACAAGCTGGGCTGGTACATATAGCGGCAGTAAACAAAGAATATTTACACCAGTGCTTACAACAACTGGAAACACTTGGAGTGAATCCTGACCGAGTATTCGCACAAAGCATGGCGCTGCCACTACCAGCTGCAGATGAACTTTTAATTCACCCACAGCAAGATGGGGGTTTGCTACTGCGTTGGGCCAAGAATCATGGCATCAGCATAGATAACGATCTATTGGAAAGCTGGCTGCCAATGTTGCTATCTGAGCAGCCCAAGCTTGAGCGCATACTGCTGGACTCCAGCACCCTTACTGATGAATCTTTAGAGACAAAACTTAAACAAATCTCTGAACTGGAAATTATC
>CAZEFU010000333.1:0-2500 GCA_964511515.1 uncultured Wenzhouxiangellaceae bacterium | reverse complement strand
AACCATTTATGAAAAATAAATCCGTAATTATTTTTCAATTTCAAATTTCTAATTTGCCGATTTTTCATGAACTTAAATTACGGAGAATATATTCTTGTTAAGCTTATGATTGTAACTTCATTCGCTTTATCGCATTGCCTGTTGACCCAGATTATCTATAGGAGTAACTTTATCTCAACGCCGAGGCACAGTCCTCACCAGAAACCCGAAACGGTAGACGGGGAACGACAGAAAATCTCAGGCGAGACAGTCCGGTGGTATGGACTGAGTCGATCCAGATTGAGGCGGAAACAAGCGTGTCAAAACGCCAACTGAAGCCAACATCGTGCCATTGGAACGACAGCGAAAGGGAATCGCAATCCCTGGAGATAGACGGCAGTGAGACTAATGCGCGAAGTGACGGGTCAAACCGAATCCAAGCAAGGTGGCCTCCCAAGGTGAAAGACCAAAATCTTGACGTCGATAAATAAAACGGAGCGAGAAGCTTCGAAGTTAGAGACAGAAGCAATTATGTTGAAAGCCTCTAGCGAAGTGTTACAAAAGTTATCGTGAAGACTCTCTGCAGAGTGTTGATAGCCAGAAGAACATACTTCTAAGAAGAGGAGGCCTTGGCCTCCTCTTCGCTTTTCTGCGTTTTAAAATCATTTTATACCGCAAAGCACACCACACCGGTTAAACTTCTGTATGCCAAATAAAGCAAACGACATATTTAGCGACCTTCGCGGTGTTAGCAACTTAGCGATTGATGCTATTGTTGGCGTAAGCTCAATTGTTGAATCACTACACCAAACCATTAGTAGTTTTGGCATGGGCGCTGCTAACCCTAAGCAACAAAAGAAAAAAGGGCTTAGTGGCTTTGTTTACAAGAATATCAATTCGCTTACCCAATTAATCGGCAATGGCCTAAATTCCTTATTACAACAACTGAGCGCCTTGCTGGGTGATAAGAACACACCTGTAACGAACCGCGAAGCTATTCTTGCTGCTATAAATGGAGCTCTAGGTGACCACCTGGCGGCCACAGACAACCCCCTACAGATTGAAATGCAGTTTCGCCTGCACGGGAAAACCTTGGCTACTAAGGAGCTCAAACAGGCAATAGAGAACTCCACAGGTAGAATAGTATTTCTGATACATGGGTCTTGCATGAACGACTTGCAATGGAATCGAGATGGTCATGACCACGGTGCCAGCCTGGCACTGGATATGGAAATTACCCCAATCTACTTGCACTACAATTCCGGACTCCATATCCCTGAGAATGGGAAACAGCTTGCGACCCTTCTTGAAGAAGTGATAGCAAACTCAAAGCAGACACCAGAAATAATTATTCTCGCTCACTCCATGGGAGGCTTACTTGCCCGCAGTACATGTTACTACGCTGAGAAAGAAAACCATAGCTGGCTGCAGCACTTATCGAAATTAATTTTTCTAGGAACACCACACCACGGCGCACCACTGGAAAAAGGCGGCACATTAATAGAGCAACTGCTAGAGATAAGCCCGTATAGCGCACCCTTTTCTCGCCTATTGCAGGTGCGTAGCTCGGGCATGAATGACCTTCGAGATGGGAGCATTGTTGAGAATGATTGGAACACTAGGCGCAAGCAAACTGGCGCTGTACGCACAGCTGTACCATTACCAGCAGATGTACAGTGTTATGCAATTGCTGCCAGCAGGAACAGCTCCAGTATTAGCGATAAGCTTATTGGTGATGGGCTAGTGACAGTTGATAGCGCTCTGGGCCATAGTAAAAACTTAGAACTAACATTATCCATTCCTGATTCACAGCAATGGATAGGCCAAGGAATGGGACATTGGGACCTTCTCAGCCACGCCGATGTTTATCAACAAATAAAGAACTACATTAGTAGTAACTAAGATCTCTTGCCTTTTTTGTTCCACCTGCGTGGCTTGTTACTGGCATTAGTCTTTTTGGGGCCAGATCCAGTGCGCTTTCTAGAGCCAGATTTATCATTCCCGGGCTTACCACTGCCTGGCTTAGCTCTTCTAGTTCTCGCCCTTGAAGGTTTACCATCACGCTGATTAGGTTTGGGGTTTTTGATCCGCTTGGGGCCACGAATACGCTTATCTAAACTAGATTCTGGTACATCATGATCTGGTTCAAAACCATCTACCAGCTCGCGCCTCAGCAATTCATTAATAACATGTTCTATATCAGAAAGCTGCTTAATTTCATCAGCACTAACCAAGGAAATTGCCTGCCCTAATGAGCCTGCCCTACCCGTGCGCCCGATACGATGCACATAGTCCTCAGGCACATTTGGCAAGTCAAAATTCACAACACATGGGAGCTGTTCAATATCGAGACCACGGGCAGCGATATCGGTGGCTACCAGCACCTGAGTATCGCCGTTCTTGAATTCTTTTAAAGCTCTAGTGCGCGCTGCCTGACTCTTATTGCCATGAATAGCCGCTGCATCAATGCCCTTGGATCCCAGGTATTTACACAAACGATTAGAGCCATGTTTGGTTCGAC
>CAZEFU010000332.1:0-2502 GCA_964511515.1 uncultured Wenzhouxiangellaceae bacterium | reverse complement strand
GAAAGTGATTGGGATATGCAATACAATGGAAACGCGAGCTTTCACTGCTAAAAAACCTGGCCAATACAGAAATGCTACGGCATAACTTAGCAGCAGACCAGCCTGCATGGAATGCCACCGTTGGGCTGAGAAATCGTATCGTGCACGAGTATATGAATATTGATATCAAACGCATACTTGACCTTGTTCGTGTTGAGCAGTACAGGTTTGTAATCGAGTTTTTGTTATCGCCAATAAAATCAAAATCGTGAGTTTTGATCCTGTATAGACAGAGAACATTCGAAGTGAAAGGCCTCTACAGGCGCGCACGGGCGGGGGAGATAGCGGATTTTACCGGTATATCCTCACCCTATGAGGAGCCGGTCAATCCAGAAATTGTGATTGATACCGATAAACTTTCACTCGATGAGAGTGTAGAGCAGCTACTACCGCAGTTGATGCATAGAAATATCTTGCAGGGCATGCTGATAAAGTAAGCTGGTTAACGGATGACAAACCCAAAAGAATTTGAGTAGATGACATGAGAACCAGAAAGAATGCAGGACCTACCCTTGACAGGCGCTTTAGCCAAAAACGGTACTATGTCGCTTATTGCGTATCAAATCAACCGAGTCTGACGCCATTGGTCAAATCATGAGATTAACGCTCGGTCAACAATCCATTATTCGTTCCGCCGTCACCGAATGTTTTGGGGACACTGCTAATATCTGGTTGTTTGGTTCACGGGTAGATGACAGCAAGCGGGGTGGGGATATTGATCTATTGATTGAAATAAAGCAGACGGATATTGCTACAATTGTGAAGTCAGAACTGGCTTTTTTAACAAAATTAAAAATGAAACTGGGTGAACAGAAAATAGATGTGCTGCTCGATTATCCAACACGGCATTACACCCCGCCGATTTTCGGCATTGCTAAACAGACGGGCATTCGATTATGAATGATAATATTCCATTGATGCGCTTACATGATGCTTGGCGTGAATGTGAACGGCATGTTTACCATATGTTTCATGCCATGTCGTCCATCAGTACATTCTGGCCATTGGATGGTGAAGCCTATATTGCGCTTTCCGATGAACGGGTACAGGATGTGGACCAATTTATTCTACGCTTCACTAAGTTACAGGATGCGATGGGCAGCCGTTTCTTTCCCGCACTCGATCTTGGTCAAGCGTTACCAGTGAAACCTGGTGGTTTTGGTGCGGATTTGAGTCGTGGCACACCACGGCTTGATTAACTCACCAACGTGGCAACAATTATAATGACTAAATACCAGGCTCTTATAAACCCAGTGCTAAAAAGCTATCCGGATACCCAGGCCATATATCTGTTCGGTTCATATGATACGGAGAATCAGTGGCCAAACAGCGACATTGATATAGCAGTGCTGCTACCGATTGAGACCGCTAAACAGGTAAAATATAAGGAGTGGTTCAACTTGTCGGTAACACTTGCAGCGGCGGTGAGACGAGATAAGGTTGATTTAGTCAACATGAGAAAATCAAATATTGTTTTTCGTAAAGAGATCGTAGTGGCTGATCGTCGAATATATTGTGCCGATGAAAATGCAGCAGACGAGTTCGAAATGCTAACACTCTCCCTCTATCAACAATTACAAGAAGAGCGCAAAAATATTATTAAAGAAGTGATTCAGAGCGGGAGCATTCTGCATGCTTGATCCTGTCTTGAACAAAAAGGAGAGCATTGAACGCTGCATTATCCAGATACAGCGTTATTATGCACTCCCAAGCGAAAAGCCATTTTCCGAAGATTTTCTTAAGCTGGATGCCATCAGTGCCAACTTGCAGCGTCTCTGCCAGTTTGCCATTGACCTTGCCAATCTCACCATTCGAAAAAAGAAGTTGAGCCTACCGAAAGATAGCGCCGACAGCTTTCAAATACTTGCTAAGGCTGATTTAATAGGCCAAAAATTGGGCGATAGTCTTAAGGGGATGGTTGGGTTTCGCAATGTAGTTGCCGAGGATGGTGTACTCCTGAAAGGGGAAGATAGCTTGGCATGGAATCATTTTCTTAGCCGGGTATGGCGTGAGTTAGAAGATTACGAATGGGAAAAACAGCATGCGGCTTGATCTCTACATGATAGAAACGGCACAAACAGCAAAGGAGCAAGGCTCTCTGCTTGAAGAAGCTTGCCTGAAATTATTGGATGGATCCATACTTTCACGTTTAGAGCAAAACGGAGTGTTGCACGCACTGCAAGTACTGATTGAAACTGTCCCTGTTGTATCGTGTAAAGACCTCTAATTGTGCTTTCTAGAAAAGAGTGGTTGTAACAATAATGCGTATATTAATTGTATTTGGTACAAGGCCCGAGGCTATTAAAATGGCGCCATTGGTTAAGGCACTTGAGAATGCAGGTGTAGATAGCCGTGTCTGCGTCACAGCCCAGCACAGAGAGATGCTAGACCAGGTGCTTCAACTCTTCGAGATTACACCCGATTATGATTTAGATATCATGAAACCAGGGCAAGACCTCTATG
>CAZEFU010000331.1:0-2511 GCA_964511515.1 uncultured Wenzhouxiangellaceae bacterium | reverse complement strand
CTTTAGAGTCTTTTATTTCTATGCCGTCAGGATTGTTAGAACCTACCTGATGCAAGGCACTAAGGTGCAATACCACCAGCAGTAACAGCATTATTGGCACAGCAATTACATGCAGGGCAAAGAAACGATTCAAAGTTGCATCAGAGATGAAATAATCACCACGAATCCACTCAGTAATCACCCCGCCGAACTTGGGAATTGCGCCAAACAGGGAAATAATTACCTGTGCGCCCCAATATGACATCTGGCCCCAGGGCAGCACATAACCCATAAACGCCTCAGCCATTAGCAATACATAGATAATCATGCCGAAGATCCACACCAACTCGCGCGGTTTGCGATATGAGCCATACAGCAGGCCACGGAACATATGCAGATAAATAACCACAAAGAAGGCCGATGCGCCAGTGGTATGCAGGTATCGTATTAACCAGCCCCAATCGACATCGCGCATAATGTATTCAACCGAAGCAAATGCTTCCTCGGCGGAAGGTTTGTAGTGCATGGTCAAAAATATGCCTGTTACAATCTGCAAAACCAGTATCAACAGGGCTAAAGAGCCAAAGAAGTACCAGAAATTGAAGTTTTTCGGGGCATAGTATCCGGCCAGATGCTTGTCCCAGAACTCGCTAATGGGTAAACGCTGGTCGAACCAGTTAAATAATGCATGTGCGCGTTTTTTGGTATTACTAGCAGGCTTGGCCATTACGCTGCTCCTTTACCGCTTACACCGATAATGACGGTATTATTATCGAGGAAGCTATAGGGTGGGATTATCAGGTTCGTTGGTGCGGGCATACTTTTAAATACTCGACCAGCAAGATCAAACTTGGATTTATGACAAGGGCAATAAAAACCACCTGGCCAATCGGGTTCCCAAACGTAGGATCCAGGTTCTGGTAATACTTGCGGAATACAACCCAAATGGGTGCAATGCATATTTAATACCAGCCACTCAGGCTTGATGGAACGGAATTTGTTAACTACATAATCTGGTTGTTGCTCGATTACCGCGGAATCCGGGTCGCTGAGCACTTCATCGTGACCATCTATCTGTTGCAGTAATTGTGGAGTTCTATTCATGACCCCACAAGTTTGCCCACGCCAAACCACTTTGACCAATTGACCCGGCTTGATGGTGCGCAAGTCAACCTCTACTGGCGCGCCAATCGCTTTGGCTTTAGCGCTAGGCATCCACGATTTTAAGAATGGTACGGCTACAAAAGCGGTTCCAATTACTCCAAGCGCGGTGGTGGTCCCAATTAACAAACGGCGGCGAGAATGGTCCGCTGCTTGTTGGTGATTGTTGTCGTCACTCGACATGAATGTCTCCTACTGCTGGTAGGCAGCTTTGCTGCTTATTATAGATATTTAGCTTGCTCGGAACCAAACTCCAGAACCAGGCAATTAGCTTAGCTCTGACAGACCCTGAAAAAAGCATCTCCCAACCGCATATTCTACTAGAAATAAGCGCAATTGAACAGACTAAGACTTAGCGCCCGACGAAATTGATATCTGTGATTTCCCTTAACAACTACACAGTTGATTAGCTGTAAATTAAACCTTCGGCGGCCCTTTAAAAATCTTGCGCCCAGAAAACATCGAGGCAATTAAACTACCACTGTGTTTATTCTCAACTCTAACAACAACAAAAATATGCAGGAAGATAAAAGCCAGCAATGTCCAGGCTCCATACAGGTGCACGGTACCCCAGAGGCCCTTGAAACCATTCATTGCCTTGTATCTGACCTCATCGACATGAGTTTTGTCGTACGGAATCAGGCTATCTGGATCAACTCCTTCCTGAGCAATATATTCACTTACAAGCCCCCCAAAAGGCGGGTAGTAAATATCAGTTGCTGCACGCACCAGCCCGGTTATGGCCATAATAAATAACATTAAATACATTAAACTTAACGCCAGCTTAGCTTTTGGGTTATGGCCAAGCCATGAATTCCCGCGCCCATCTTGCTCAAGCACTTTAAAGCGTTTCAACTCATCTGAATATCCCTTGCCAGGAAATACTTTAGACCAGCGCATATTGGCAGGGCCAACAAAACCAAGGATTACGCGCAACAATAGATTGATTACAAAAACATAGCCAATAATGACATGAACAATTTTCAAACTGATTTTGGCTTCATTACCACTAATTCCAAGACCACTTTTATTAAGCATTATCAGCCCCATAAAGATGAGCCCGGTGATACAAGTAAAGTTAATCCAGTGAAACCACCGCAGCGCAGATGGCCATACTTTATATTCGTGTAGTTGTTCGGTATTCATTCTTCGCCCAATAGCTCAATTATTGATTAAGTAAGAATACACCTATGTTGCGGTATATAATAGTATCCTTACAGCAGGCAATATCGGCTTATACATTGAAATCACTTTCAGAAATACTCAGCTTAATAATTAAGTCCATAATTCTTGGGCTGGCTATCGCCTTCGTTATTATTAAACTGCTGCCGCAGCAAAACTCCACGCTTGATCAAAATGCTAACGAGCAAA
>CAZEFU010000330.1:0-2545 GCA_964511515.1 uncultured Wenzhouxiangellaceae bacterium | reverse complement strand
TTCCTACTGCCTTGGCTAATGTTTGCTTTCGCCCCCCGCCATAACGCTGCCGATGTGCCAGCTCACCGCCAATAAAATCAATTCGTACAATAGACTTGCCCGAACGCAAGCATATTCCATCACTAGCAAAATCTAATAGCAAACCTTCATTGCCTGGATCAACCCAGTTCAGCCCATGCTGTTTAGCAAACAGCTGCGCTTGCTGTAGATGCGCTGAATCGCTACAGCAAACACTAACATTCTCTGCTTGAACAAGCTTATCTGGCACCAGAAATTTCAGCCTCTGCTTGCTCTAGCTGACCTGCAGCGTCAAGCCAATCTAGTTCTGTAGCTTTCAAGCCCGCTTTGCTAGTTGCCTGCTGACTTAGTAATTGCTTTAATTCTGCTGCCCTGCTCTCATCTACATATAGATCTTCATCTTGCAGCTGCAGCTCAATTGCATCTTGCTGCTTAGTTAGCTTCTCCATTTGCGTTTCAAGTTGCTTTATTTTATTGCGATGGGGCTGTAGTTGCTGACGCAAACGAGCTTTAAGCTGACGTTCTTGTTGGCGGCTTTGTTTTTTCACCGGCTTCACAGGTTTTTCAACTTCTGCTGTCTTATCTTCTTGCTCTAACTCACGCAACCACGCCGACCAGCTATCGAGGTCACCATCAAAAGGTAACAACTGGTTGGCATGTACTGTTATCAATGAGTCGCATACGCTGCGGAGCAAATGGCGATCATGCGAGATTACCAACAGCGCACCTTCGTATTCAGCCAATGCCAGTGATAAAGCCTGACGCATTTCCATATCAAGATGATTAGTAGGCTCATCTAGTAGCAGTAAATTTGGTCGCTGCCAAATTAACAGCGCCAGTACCAGCCTTGATTTTTCGCCGCCTGAAAGTGGCGCAACCGGTGCATTTACTTGCTCGCCGCGGAAATCAAAACCACCTAAGAAATTTAATAATTTTTGCGGCGGAGTTGTGCCAGCCAATTGCTGCAAATGCCAGAGCGGGCTTTCATCTAAATGTAACTGTTCCAACTGATGTTGGGCAAAGTAGCCTATTCGACATTCTTTGGCTAATTCGCGCTCTCCGCAAAGCAGGGTACTGCCATCAGCAAGAGCTTTTACCAAAGTAGATTTACCTGCCCCGTTCACTCCCAGCAAACCAATGCGATCACCAGCAGAAATTCTTAATTCAAACGGGCGAATAATCTCCAGCTCTTCATCATCAACCATATAACCAGCTCTAGCATCCTCGATCTTGAGCAACTGCAGCGGCATTTTTTCTGGCTTGAAAAACTGAAAGTGAAAAGGTGAATCTACATGCGCTGGCGCAATCACAGTCATGCGTTCCAGCATTTTCAGGCGCGCCTGAGCTTGTTTGGCTTTACTGGCTTTATACCGAAAGCGATCAACAAATGACTGGATATGTTTTATTTCAGCCTGCTGTTTAACAAAGCTCGACTGCTGTTGCGATAAACGCTCCGCCCGTTGCCGCTCATACTGACTGTAATCACCAGAATACAAGTGAATTGTTTGATGCTCGATTGAAGCTATTTTGGTACAAACACCATCAAGAAAGTCACGATCATGCGAAATCAGCAGCAAAATACCCTGATAACGCTTCAACCAGCGTTCCAGCCAAAGAATAGTGGGTAGATCAAGGTGGTTAGTTGGTTCATCCAGTAATAAAATATCGGAGCGACACATAAGAGCCTGAGCCAAATTCAAACGCATCCGCCAACCGCCAGAAAAACTACCAACAGGGTTTTCATACTCATTTGCCGCAAAGCCCAGGCCATGCATTAATCTTGCCGCACGCTGGGTTGCTGTATAGCCATCTATAGCATCAAGTTCAGGATAAAGCCGGTGCAGTGCCTCGCTATCATCGCGGCTCTCGGCAGCAGCAATTTCCTGCTCAATTTCGCGCAGGCGCCTGTCTCCATCAATAATATATTCAATAGCTGCCTGTTCACCCGCCGGGCTTTGTTGGGCTACATGGGCAATAATATCATTGGGATTAATGTTGAACTCGCCGATATCTGACTCAAATTCGCCCAGCAACATTGCAAATAAGGAAGATTTACCAGAGCCATTAGCACCCAGCAAACCCACGCGCTGGCCCCGATGCACTTGGAAAGTGACCGACTCCAGCAACAACTTGCTACCGCGGCGCAAGCTTATATTGTTAAGATTTAGCATTAAGTCAGCTCTCGCAAGGCTGGCAGGTAAATTAGAAGCTGGAAATTATAGCACCTGTTGGATTTACTTACCCCCAGATTGATGTGTATATGCTCGTATAACTGCTATGTTTGCAGATATGGTTTAAGGGTATAATGGCTCGCCTGTTTTCAGTAGAACCCCATGCCTTTAATTACACTAAAAAATATAAACTTAAGCTTCGGCACCCCGCCTCTGCTTGATTCTGTCAATTTACAGATCAATGCCAACGAGCGCGTCTGCTTGTTAGGTCGCAACGGTGCTGGTAAATCGACCCTGCTTAAGCTAATAAATGGTGATATTCAGGCTGATGACGGCAGATTAACTGTGCATGCCGG
>CAZEFU010000329.1:0-2546 GCA_964511515.1 uncultured Wenzhouxiangellaceae bacterium | reverse complement strand
TGGGATGGCAAGCAGATAATCGAACACCACGGCGGACAACGCTTACAGTTTGATCGCTAAGCCATTTCCTGGAGCGTGTAATTGAACACCAGAACTTGTACTATAGTCGAGATTATAGATAGCTAATAACAAGGATGAAACTATGGGATTTTTAAAAGGTAAACGCGCATTAATAGTTGGAGTTGCCTCACCGCGCTCAATAGCCTGGGGTATTGCCGAGGCGATGCATAAACAAGGCGCAGAACTAGCCTTTACTTACCAAAGCGAAAAACTCAAATCACGAGTTGATAAAATTGCCGGGCTATGTAATTCATCAATTGTACTTCCCTGTGATGTAGCCTTTGACGAGGAAATCGATAGCGTTTTTAGTGAGCTTGCCAAGCATTGGGATAATTTAGATATTCTGGTACATTCAGTTGGCTTTGCTCCGCGTGAGCAACTCGTTGGCGACTATATTGACGCAGTTACCCGCGAAGGCTTTCAGGTAGCCCACGATATCAGCAGCTATAGCTTGGCTGCACTGGCGAAGGCCGCCAGACCAATGATGCAAGGCCAGAATGGGTCAATCCTTACCATGAGCTATCTAGGCGCGGTAAGAGCCGCACCCTTCTACAATGTCATGGGACTGGCCAAAGCCAGTCTGGAAGCAAATGTACGCTACCTAGCTCTTAGTCTAGGACCAGAAGGTACTCGGGTAAATGGAATATCAGCAGGCCCAATAAAAACATTAGCTGCTGCAGGCATTAGTAACTTCCGAAAAATGCTGGATCATGTAGAGCGCAGCACACCTTTGCGGCGGAGCGTGACCACTGAAGATGTAGGTAATGCTGCTGCCTTTCTCTGCTCAGACCTGGCCTCTGGGATTACAGGTGAAATTACTTATGTTGATGCCGGCTACAGTGTTGTTGGCATGGCAGAGTTAGTAAACGCATCCTGATAACGACAAAACCTCCTGCATCGGGGAGGTTGTGCTGAAGCATTAAGCTTGAGCTAATTAATAAAGATTGCCTTCAAGCTTATCGTCATTAATATTTATTTCAGCCTTATTTCTTAACCATTCCAGGATACCTGAGTTCTCCACTACTGCAGCAGAGTTAGCAATTACTTGCTTGAACTGAAGGCTCTCTTCTGCGTTTGCAGCCACACCTGCAGATACTTTGCTTTGGCGAACTAGAGCATAATCATTAGCTACCGGCACGGCATGAAGGTCTAAATCATTTGTGGGCAAGTTAAACACCTGCTCTAACAACGCAATACCATACTGAGCATCTCTACGTCCGGCAGTTTCAACTAGCTGGTATTGTAATTGGGCAGTCTCAGCCACTATTTGTAGATCCCCGCCTTGCTCAACTGTAGCAAGCAGTTCGGTGGCGCGTGCTTCAGCCAACTTTGTAGCTTCATCCAAGCTCAATTGCTGCTCTATTTGCTCTTTTACCAGCTCAAGCTCTTTAGGTTTAGAAGGATTATGCTCACGTACACGAATCACCACAATATGATTGGGGCTGATTTCTAGAGGCTCGCTACTAGAGCCCTCAGTTAGCACAAGCTCAGAGAATGCAGCTTTACTTACAAGAGGGTTCGCAGATATACCAAGCCCGCCCTGCTTCGAAAACGGCCCGTCTGTTTTTATTTCCAAGTCTAGCTCTGCAGATACAGTCTCCAGCGTTGTTGGGTCTTCATACACCAAATCAACCAGTCTGTCGGCTTGCTCCAGGTATAACTTCTCGCTCGACTCACTTAAGTACTCACTGCGCAACTGCTCTTTAGCTTCAGCAAAATCCATTCCTGTGGAGGGCTTGATATCTTTAAGTTGAATTACATGGAAGCCAAAGCCAGTTTTTACTGGTTCTGAAATATCATTTTTAGCCATTTCATAAAGCGCATCTTCAAATGCTTGCACCATAATTCCGGGCTCAACCCATCCTAGATCACCGCCACTTTGAGCAGAGCCGGTATCAGCAGAGTATTGTTTGGCTAGTTCGGCAAAATTTTCGCCCTGCTGCGCTCTTGCAGCAAGGTCAGCAGCTTGCTGGCGTGCTGTTTCTGTTGCTGCCTGATCAGCCCCGCTGTCTAGACTAATTAAAATATGTGCTGCCATGCGCTCCTCTGGCGTTACAAAGCGTTCTTTCTGAGCTGTAAACTTCTCTTCCAGAACTTTATCATCTACCTCGATTAGCGCATCAAAGTCAGCGACATTTAGCTCTACATATTCGATCAGAACAGTTTCCTCGCTCATAAATTCATTCGAATTAGCCTCGAACCAGCTAACTATTTGCTGCTCTGATATTTCCACACTATCAAGGAAAGTGGCGGCCGGAACAACAATGCTCTCAAAGCTACGAGTCTGATTTTGCAGCGCAATCATCAATTGAGCTTCCTGATCGCTGGCAATGCTTGATGCCATAATTGATGCAGGTATTTGCGAAATCACCATATCGTTGGTCATGTCGCGCTCAAACTGCCCAGGTGTCATACCTTGGGCTGCCAACATGCGCTGATATAAATCAGTGCTAAATTGTCCGTCAATCTGGAAAGCTGGTATAGCT